>CANESK010000014.1 GCA_947441075.1 Verrucomicrobia subdivision 6 bacterium | reverse complement strand
CTATCGTTTCGACGACTACTTAGATGCCAAACTGGGAGTGGTGAACGGATCGAACAGTGATAACAACACCACAGTCAATGGAAATAGCGACGGAGTGGCGCTTCTGGCGGCGTTGAATGTGACCGCTCCTGGCGGCAATGCGAACTGGAGCAATAACTTTCAGTACAGCACCGCTTTGGAGAACAACACGGGCTACCAAAATAGTGGGCAGCCTACTTCCAGCGCCCCAGTCAACAACTTCGGGGCTCCTGCGAGTGGTTATGCCGTCGTCTATAATTCCTGGGGAAATTGGGCGCCAAAGTTTGCCAATGACAAACTTTTGTTGGCGTTTGATTCGGCCCTCGGTAATGCCTCTTGGAGCTCGGTGGATAACATTACGGTCAATACCACTTGGTACGGTGCGGCCGTGTATGCGAAGTATCAGTTTAACGACTGGTTTAGCTTGGCGAGTCGTGCGGATTATCTGGGTAGTAACAATGCTGGGAAATTCGGAACTCAGGGAGGCATATCCACCAGCTCTGCCGCTAATAGTTTTGCAGATAGCGGGCACGTTACTGGCAATAACTACTGGAGCTATACCCTGACGTCGGCATTCAACGTGATCGACAACCTATTGATCAGGGCGGAGTACCGTTTGGATTGGGGCTCGGGGATACAATCTTCGGACATTACCCCTAACAGCAATGGAGACACAGGTGTTCAATCGGGTGGACCCTGCCACTACGCTGGGGCTGAAATCGTATATAGCTTCTGATTTAGAATACTTTTAAATCCCCGGGGGCCTAGGCTTCCAGGGGATTTTTATTATGCTTACTCCAGTTTAAATTGAATGATGACGGTGTAGTCGGGCGAGCCGAGTCCAGGGGGAAGGGGCTTTGGGAGGCGAGGGGTGGAGCGGACCGCCTGTTCGACGGAAGCATCCATGGCGGGATCGCCTGAGGGGCGGGAGAGTTTGATGAAGGTGACACTTCCATCGAAAGCGATTTTAATTTCGACTTCGGTATAGATCTTTTCGCCTGCGGGAATGGGGGGTTTTTTCCAGGCGGATTGGATCGATTGTTTGATGAGGGCGCGGTACCAGGAGAAGTCGTCGGCGACACCGTCGGGTCGGCCAGCGTTACCTGCTCCGTCCCCTCCGCCGCCGCCCTGTTCGCTAGGAAGTTTAGAGGCGAGACGATTTTTAATATCGGAGGCGGTTGGGCCAGCTGGGGCGGTGGATTTTGGGGGGGAGGTTTTGTTTTCGGAAGGGGAGGTAGAAGAGGCGGAAACTTTTTTCTTGGTGGTACTGACTTTGACTTGGTGTTTTGCGGGGGTCTCAGGTTGGGGAATGGGAACAGGTTTGGTTACGGGAAGAGGGGTAGGTTCGGTTTTTGGGGTGGGCTTGATGTCGGGTTTGGGTTCGGGAGTGGGTGGGGTGGGGGTTGGTTCGGGCTCTTCCGCAGGGGAGGACTGAGGGGGGGGATTTTGGATTTTAGATTCTTGATTAGGAATTTCGGATGGCGGCTGAGAGGGGGTGGGCTGAGAAGAGGAGGAAGTGGGAGATGGAAGGCCGGGTCCTGGGCGTAAAGAGCCGAGATCGATGATCTCGACGGGTTGAATGGTCGGAGGTTTATGGCAAGAGGCGAAAGGAAGTCCGACGAAGAGAAGTAGGCCAACGTGGAGGGCGACGACGATGAGGACGGTACGCCGAAAGGGGCGACCGTGGGGGTTCACTTGTGGGTATCCGGAAAATTCGCGAGGTCAAGGCGAGCGCCCGCAGAGCGGACAGCTTCCAAGGCGCGGAAAACGGTTTCGTAGGGGAGGGAGGAGTCGGCCCGAAGGGAGACAACGAGTTGGGGGTCGCGTGCTTTTCGTTGGGTGAGGAGGGAGGTGAGTTGGTCGAGGCGGATTTTTTCGGAGCCGAGAAGGGTGGAGCCGTCTTTGGCGAGAGTGAGGGTGAGAATGGATTTAGGGTCGGGCAGGGAGGTTGCGATGCTGGTGGAGGCTTTAGGGAGATCGACGGGGAGTTGCTGTTCCATGAGAGGGGTGGTGATCATAAAGATGATGAGGAGAACAAAGACAAGATCGAGAAGTGGGGTGATGTTGAGTTCGGCCAAAGCGAGGCCTGAGGAGGATCGGGAAGAGCGTCTCATGAGCGTGCGGTGAAGCGATGTTCGAAAACGGCAGCGCATTCGGCGGCGAAGTTTTCCATTTGTAGATTCAGGCTGCGGATGGAAGTGGTGAGGTAATTGTAGCCGAACATCGCGGGGATGGCGACGAGCAGGCCGACCACGGTGGTGATGAGGGCTCCTGAGACGCCAGGGGCCATAGCGGCGAGGCTGGCTTGGCCTGCGAGGGCGATATCGCTGAAGGCATCCATCACGCCCCAAACCGTGCCGAGGAGTCCGAGGAAGGGGGCGCCGCTGACGGCGGTGGCGAGGAGGATGAGGTTGGCTTCGAGTTTGAGAGATTCTTCGCCGACGGCGCGTTCCATAGCGGTGCGGACGGAGTTCATGCCCGTCTCACTGATGGAGCGGGCGGAGGAGAGGCGGGTGGCGAGGGTGGAATCAATGGCGGAGGATCCGGTGAGATGGAAGCAGAGTTCTTTGGCGCCGGCGTGGTAGATGATGGCTTGAGGAGATTCCCCTGGGGGCCGGCCTGAGAGGTAGGGGTCGAGGGGTTCGGTGGAAGAGCGAAAGCCTTTGAGGAAAAGAAGAGTGGAGCGCTGAGCGGCGCGGAGTTGGGTGAATTTGGACCACATGACCGACCAGCTGAAAATGGATCCAATCATGAGAAGGAAAATGACGCCCTTGCCTGCGGCGTTGGAGTGCTCGAAGGCGAAGAGGATTCCAGAGGTTGCGAACATGAAATGGCTATAACGGATGGGAGGATGGAGACAAGAGCGGAAGGTGAGAAAATCGTTGCGGGGGCAGGATTTGAACCTGCGGCCTTCAGGTTATGAGCCTGACGAGCTACCTGGCTGCTCCACCCCGCAAGAAAATGATGCGGGGTGAAGGCAGGGTAGTCAACCGTGGCGCGGATAATTTTTAGGAGTCTTTGAGGAAGGCGGGGAGTTGTTCAATACCGAAATCGGCGAGGATGCGGCCATCGATATCGAGGACGGGGGCTTTAGATTGGCCTGAGATTTCTTTCATTTCCTTGAAGTAGGCGGGATTGGATCGGACCTCACGACGTTCGTATTTTACGGCGAGTTTTTGAAGTTCGGTTTCCGCATCTTCGCACCAAGGGCACCTCTCCTTAACGTAGAGCACCGCTGGCACGAGGAGTGTTAGGCGGCGACCGCTTCTCGCGAGGATTTCTTTTGGGAGAGGGCGGCTTTGACGAGATTTTGGCCGAAGTCCCAAAGGGGGCCGGGGAATTTGCCGAGATCGCTGAGGACATCGTCGAAAGCATGAACGAAGCGATCGATTTCCTTCTCGCCGATGATGAGCGGGGGGAGAATTTTCACGATATCGGAGTTGTGGGCGGCGACTTGGGAAAGGATGCGATGTTTTTGGAGAAGCGGGGTGACGATCATTTGAGGGAAGAGACCTTTGTCCATGGCGTGGATTGCTTTCCAGGCGAGTTTGAGTTTGAGGGAGCGTGGTTCTTTGAATTCGATGGCGATCATGAGGCCTTTGCCGCGGACTTCGGAGATGACGTCGTGTTTTTCTTGGAGGGCGCGGAGTTTGGACATGAGTTGCTCCCCGCGGAGGGCGGCGTTTTCGACGAGGTGTTCGGTTTCGGTGACGTGCAGGCTGGCGAGTCCGCAGGCCATGGCGAGGTTGTTCCGACCAAAGGTGGTGGAGTGGGCGACGCAGCGATCGAGTCGGGAGAAGATGCCTTGGTAGATGGGGCGACGCATGACGATGGCGGCGCAGGGGACGTATCCACCCGAGAGGGCTTTGGCCATGGTAACGATATCGGGATCAAGATTCCAGTGTTGGAAACCGAACCATTTTCCGGTGCGGCCCATGGCGGTTTGGACTTCGTCGGCAATGAAAAGGGTGCCGTATTTGCGGCAGAGTTCTTGAGCGGCGGGGAAGTAGTCGTCGGAAGGATATTTAACTCCTTTTCCTTGGACGGGTTCAAAGATGAAAGCGGCGATGTCGCGGGAGCGGAGTTTGGCTTCGAGATCGGCGAGGTCATTGAATTTGACGAATTCGGCTCCAGGGAGGAATGGACCGAAATCCTCACGAAAGTTGCCCGAGTGGGTGATGGAAAGGGCACCATAGGAAAGGCCGTGATAGGAGCCTTCTTGAGCAAGGATGCGGGGGCGTTTAGTAAAGGCGCGGGCGAACTTGAGGGCGCCTTCGACCGCTTCGGTGCCCGAGTTGCAGAGAAAGCAGGCATCGCGGGAGGGGCCGAGTTTTTTGACAAGGGCTTCGGCGAGAAGACCGGAGAGGATGGAGCAGTCCATCTGGACCATGTTGGGGAGATCGAGTTCGAGGACGTCTTGGATGGCTTTTTGAACGGTGGGATGGTTGCGACCGAGATTAAAGACGCTGTAGCCGCTGAGGAAATCGAGGTAGTCCTTGCCGTCGAGGTCGTAGAGATAGGCGCCTTCGGCCCGGGCGTAGATTTTATCAAAGCCGATGGTGCGCTGAACTTTGACCAGAGTACGATTGACGTACTTGTCGTGGAGATCGTAGTTCTCTCCTAGGCGGGTGAGAATGGTGTCTTTGAGATCGAGCGATTGCATGAGGAATAGTTGATAGCTGAAAATACTCGATTCGCAAGATTCGGGCATGAAAAAAGGTCGGGAGCAGACGATGAGCCTGCTAAAAATACTTCACAAGTAGTTCACTGTAAGCAATAATTCGGGTATAGAAGTAGCCTTTCTAATAGTGGAAGTCCAAGAGGCTGAATAACTTTTTTCGGAAGGGCATTCCCGTTTGCAAAATAACGATCTGCCTCTAATAATGTTCTATGCAGTTTTTTAAAATTTTAGTTTTTGGACTAATCTTGAGCGGATTCCAGCAAGTGAGGGCGGATACGGTTCAGATTATGACAACAAGTGATGGGTATAAGTATCTTGGCGCTCCAGTACCAGCCAACGGGACGAGCAACTACATGGATGTAGGCCTTTTTGGAACACCTGGGGGACACTATAGTGTAGGCTTTGCGAAATTTAACGCAGACCTTTCGGGATTGGCGGGGGCGCCAAAAGTTTTTTTGGCGATCAACCTGCTTAATTTTGTGGCTCCTACTTTTGGGGCTGATGGGACGTCCGCACAACCGACGGGCTATACTTATCCCCTCGTGGGTGGAAATTTCACCTTAAAAGTGGTGGAGTTAACCTCTAGCTTCACAGGCACGGGGGTGGATGCGAATTGGGCTACCACTAATCTGTTCAGCCCAGCGGCCGCAGGCACGGTTACCTTCATCCAAGCGGGCTACCAGTATGTCGACATCTCTTCCACCGTTGCGGGTTGGATTTCTCGTGGGGCGGCTGTGAAGGAGCTCGGCTTCATCGGAATTGCGTCCACACCGAACACTTGGTCGCTCAACCTAGGAACTTTGGATCCATTAAAAAACTTAGATGGAGACATTCTTGCTGCTGCCACACCGATGTTTCTGACCACAATTCCCGAGCCTTCCATAGTCAGCCTGCTGGCCTGCTCGTTGCCACTCCTTGGGTGGGTGCGCCGGCGTTTTACGAAAAGCTAAGCGACTTTCACGGAATCGTACCTTGCGAAGCTTCCGCACGACTAAACCAAATCACGGTTTCACTTTGGTGGAACTCTTGGTCTGCGTCGCAATTATCGGGCTTCTGGCTGGGCTGGGGAATGCGGCCTATCAAAAAGCCACTTCATCAACCCGGCAAGGGGTGGAGATGTCCGCGGCGAAAAATTTAGGACAGGCTCTGCAACTTTATATTCAAGACAACGACGGTTTTATTCTGCCAGGCTACCTGGATCCGCGTGACTCTCGCGTGGCTGATGCCCGTAACGACAAAGGTCAGGCTATCGCCCCGGCTCATGCCGCCCAACGTTATCCGTGGAGGCTGCTGCCTTATATGAATTATCAGGTTCGTGGGGGAATTTGGGTTAATAAATTGGCTTCGCAAATCCCCGAGAATGACCCGTATCGCGACTATCTCGTCAGCTTGGTTCCAACTTTGGGAATGAACATCACGTATGTCGGTGGCGATACCCGAAACGTCCAGTTACCGGGCCGATGTGCGACCCGTATTAACCGGGTTAATCGGCCTGCAGGACTCATCGCCTTTGCTTCCGGACAGTATGAGGATCCGAATTATGGGAAACTGGAAGGTTACTTTGAAGTCAGGCCACCCTCTGGAAATTCGTCTTCAGGGGCCGGTTTGGCCACTCGCTACAATGGGAAGGCTGTTGCAGTGATGCTGGACGGTCACGCCGAAGCCCTCACTCGGGAGCAACTCAAGGATATGCGGCGCTGGTGTGATGAGGCGGCGGTCCAAAACAACCCGAATTGGGCCCCTTAAAAAATCAGCCGGCGTGGATTTCGTCGTCGAGGGCGGAGATAGCCGTGAAAGTGGTTTGAGCAGATTTGACCATTTGCTTTTGTTCGGATGGAGACCAGGTGAGGGCATCCATTTCGGTTTTAAACTTTTGCCATAGGCTGCGCTGATCTTCGCCGTGAGGATCGAGATAGCGCATGGTGGTGGTATCGGTTTTTGACCAAGCTTTGGCGAGGGCGCGGGCGATGTAGCGGGCACCATTTTTGCTGCCTTCAAAGACATAGTAGATGCCCATGAGGGCGGCGGGAGACGGGGCGTTTTGAATTTCTTGAAGCAGAGTGGTGGCACCTTGCAGAGGCTGGATGGTATGGAGCGGGGCTTGGAGGAGGGCGAGATCAGCCTCGAGATTTTTCGTTTGGTAAAGAGAGGGGAGCTGGAGAGAGGCGAGGCGGGGATCGCGGGTGATGGCTTGATCGGTGGCGGTTTCGAGATCGCGATGAATGAGCCAGCGTTGGGAGAGGTATTTTTTGTACTGTTCTTGGCCGATGTCGCCCGAGATGAGGGCGGCTTCAAGTGGTTTGGATTCGGCGATAGCATGGAGGGCGGCGGTGCCTGCTTTAAGTTGGGCCATGATACCTGCGGATGAAGTAGGGGAAATGGTGGGGGATTTCATTTGGCGCAACTTCCGATGATCAAGCCTGGAATGAGGAGCCAAAGGATACCTTTGATGAGGAAAAGAGAGGCAAGGAGAAGCCCAGCGAGCTTGCCATATTTGGCAAAGCGTTTGCGGATGAGGACAGAGAGCATAAGAAAATATAATGGATTGGTTTGGATCTAAGGCAAGGGGAAGGTGTCAGAGTAGGCTCTGAGAGGGGCCATAGTAGAATATCATCTTAATGATATCGTGCTGCGAGCATGCTGCGAGCACGGGGGAGGGGGAGAGCTAGAGGTTGGTGCGGCCGGGTTGATTCAGTTTGCGACCGTCGGAGTTGGAAGGGAGGGCGGAGGCGGGATCCCTCATGGTTTTGGGGATGAAATCTGGAAGTCCAATTCCTGGAAAAGCGACCTCGCTGTCGTTGTTGTTGGCGGCGGAGGAGGTGGCGGCTGGGGCGAGTTTGGCTCCGTTAAAAACGGCGCAAACGGATCCAGAGGGGGTGGTGACAATTCCCAAGCCTCCAAGGGTGGTGGATTCGCGCAGGAGATTATCACGGTGGCCCGAGCTTCCCATCCAAGCCTGAAAAATAGTTTTTGCGGAGACCGGTCCTGCGACGGGGCCGTAAATATTTTCGGAAAGATTTTTCCAGCCATGAAGATTGAGTAGATCTTTGGTAAGGGGGCGATGTCTCTGCATGTTTTTTGCGGCCATGACTCCAGCCCACTCGGTAGCCAGTTGATCAACTTGAGGATCGCGGGTCAGGGGATTCAACCCCGCATCGATTCGGGCTTGGTTGATTAAGGAAAACAGATCGGCACGAGTGTCGGCTGAGCAACTGAAAACGGGCAGACCCACGATGAAGAGAGCCAGAGTAGCGGGCAGGAAAAAAAGGTGGGGCACTTGGGCTACCAGAAGAACCACTGCCGAGATATTAAGACATAAATGGTGAGACCCAGATTAGCAGCGGCGTGAAGGAGAATGACGGAGCGCAAAGATTTGGTGTGGCAGAACCAAGCGCCTGCAATTAATCCGAAGAGAACTGCGGATCCCCATTCGGCATGGACGGCAGCAAAAACGAGGGTGGTGATATAAAAAGAGAGGGGCTGGAATGTGCCGAGGGGGACTTCCTCAAACTCAGGTTTGATGATGGTGCGCATAAGAAAGCCGCGCCAAAAAAGTTCTTCGACAATAGGGACGATGAGAACCGCGCCTAAGGCACGGAAAAGGATGGAAAGAACTCCAGGAATAAGCCCTATCTCGAAGGCGGCGGCGAAAGGGAAAGCATTGTCCCGTTCTCCTGAACGAGGCATCCAAGGATCGAGGGCAATCCAAAGAACGATGGCTCCAAGGCCGAGAAGAATAGAGTGGAGCGTGCGGGGGTTGGCAGGGTCTTGGCCTCGGTAACGAGGTCTGAGCCAGAGGAGCAACCCAAGAATGAGGAGAGAAGATACTCCATAGAGCCACCATCCTTGGCTTGGGAGGGATTGGCGAAAGTAGAGGAGCCCCATGAAAAGTAGAAAAGGGGCAACAAAGGGAAAACCTGGGCCGTGGATTAACCGTTTCATGAGATCCTTTTTAACTGCGAGATAGGATTTGGCGAGAACGGAGGCGTGCTAGGCGGCGGGGAGATTGCCCAAGGCACTGGCGGCGGCTTTGGATTCGGCCGATTTGCGACTGCGCCCTGTGCCGCGGCCGATCTCTTTCTCAGCAAGGAGAACGCGAATGGTGAAAATCTTTTCGTGGTCGGGTCCAATCGACTCGACCATTTCGTAGATTGGCATGGGGCCGTTGCGGGATTGGAGGAGTTCCTGGAGTTGGCCCTTGGGGTTAGCCTGATCGGCAAGTTTTTTGGCCTGCGCAATTCGCTCTCCATAAACCCTGCTGACCCAGGCACGGGCGATGTCGTAGCCCCCATCGAGAAAGATAGCTCCGAGAACTGCTTCCCAAGCATCGGCTAGGACGCCGGGAGATTCGTGGATTTTATCGCGAGCGGCGTCGACTCCGACCCGAAGGCAGGGAGAGAGGGACAGCTCATCGCCGAGTTCGGCTAAGGTATGCCGATTGGCGAGACTGGCGCGCATGGCGGTGAGTTGGCCTTCGTGGGCGGTGGGATGTTTTTGGATTAGTAAATCGCTGAGGGTGGCCTGAAGAATTGCGTCTCCCAGAAATTCTAACTGCTGATTATCACCTGAAGGGCCTGGGGCGGTGCGGGCGGAAGGGTGGGTAAGGGCACGGACGAGAAGATCGCCGTGCTGAAAGGTATGGCCGAGGGGGGGTGTCTTCATGGCTTCGTAGAACTCTTCTGCGCCCGGGGATGAAATCGGTCAAACGTTGTTGCAAGTCGATCTTCGTCCACATGGGTATAAATTTCCGTGGTGGCGATGCTGGCGTGACCGAGAAGTTCTTGGATAACGCGAAGATCAGCTCCTCCCGAGAGCAGGTGAGTGGCAAAGGAGTGGCGGAGAAGATGGGGGTAGACGCGGGTATCGAGACCCGCGGATTGGGCGGCTCTTTTGACGATTCCCCAAAGGTGGGCGGTGGTAATCCGGCGGCCGTGATTCCCCAGAAAAACTTCCCCGCCCGATTTTGCGCGAACCAGTTTAGGTCGGGCGGTATCGAGGTAGCGGCGAATTGAATCCTCCGCGGCTTTTCCTAGAAGAACCAGGCGTTCTTTGTTGCCTTTGCCGATGACGCGGGCACTGCCGCTTTCGAGATCGAGCTGTTCGAGGCGGAGGGAGAGGATCTCGGCGGCGCGAAGACCTGCGGCGTAGAGGAGTTCGAGTAGGGCGCGGTCGCGGAGGCCGAGGGGGGTTTTGACGGAAGGTGTATCGAGAATGCGAGCGACTTGTGCGGGGGTGAGTGAGGCGGGGAGTTTGCGGGAAAGTTTGGGCGAGCGCAGTCCGATGGCCATGTTGGCGGGTGTTCGTCCCATCCGATGGAGGTGGGTGCCGAAGCTGCGGAGAATGGATGTTTCGAGACGTAAGGTGGTGGGACCGACGCGACCCGAGTACCGTCGATAGGTAAGAAATTCACGGAGGTCGTCGGGTTTGAAGTGGCGCCAGTCTTGATTAGGCCTTTTGCGCTCGAGCCAAGTGCTGAGGCGTTCGAGAAGTTTTCTTTGGATGGACTGGGTTCGGAGGGCGTGGCCTCGTTCCATAGCGCCAGAAGCGAGAAAATCCTCGATCGGGCGGTGGTCGAGTTGGCTCACGAGGTGGGCAGGGCGGGCTCGGAACCGGTGAGAAGACGGCAAGCTTGGCGGTAGCGACCGAGAGTTCCTTGAATGACGGGCAGGGGGAGGGTTGGACCTGGAGGTTGACGGTTCCAGTCTTTGAGAGTGGTGAGGTAGTCGCGAACAAACTGTTTATCAAAACTGGGTGGGGAACTGCCGGGACGGTATTGATCAGCAGGCCAGAATCGGCTGCTATCTGGAGTGAGCAGTTCGTCGATAAGGAGAAGTTCTTTTTTGTCGTCGAGGCCGAATTCAAATTTGGTGTCGGCTAAAATAATCCCCACCTTGGCGCAGTGGATTTGGGCAGCTTGGTAGAGGTCAAGGCTGCGACGGCGAACTTTTTGGAAAAGATCTGAGCCCAGTTCTTTTTCAGCTTCGGCATCGGTGAGGGGGAGGTCGTGGCCTGCCTCGGCTTTAGTGGTGGGAGTGAAAAGGGGTTGGGGAAGTGGGGAGGCCTCGAGAAGGGCGGGGGGGAGGGGTCGGCCCCAAGCGGAGCCATGAGCTTGGTATTCAAGCCAAGCGGAGCCCGCGAGATAGCCGCGGACAACGCATTCGACGGTGAGGGGAGTGGCGGAGCGGCATCGGGTGAGGCGGCCGGCATATTTTTCTGGCTGGGGAACGGTGGGCGGGACATCGAATCCGAGGACGTGGTGAGGTTGGGCGGCGGGCAGTGAGGCAAACCAGAACTGGGAGATGGAAGTGAGGAGAGTTCCTTTGCCGGGGATGGAATCGGGAAGGATGACGTCGTAGGCGGAGATACGATCGGTGGCGACGAGCCAGATTTCTTTTTGCCAACGATAGATGTCACGTACCTTGCCAGAGCGGAGAAGTTGAGGGTACTCGGCCATGGGTGGAGAGTGGCGGTTTCTGTGGTTTCTGGAAACTGAAAGATAGTGGGTGATCTCAGTTATTTTTCTGATTTCTTCTTTGATTTGGGTGGGGAAATGGGATGGGAAGAGTCTGGTTAAGGCCCTTGACCGCAGGGCCGACTTCTTGAATACTTTTAATGCGCTTCTTATCGAGAGCAGTGGAGGGGCTGGCCCTGTGAAACTGCGGCAACCGGATCCCATCTTCGGATGGGGTTGTTAGGGTGCCAAACCCAGTCAGGCGCGTTCCCGAAAGGGGATGCGTCGGAAAGGATGAGAGGATTCGCAGTCCGCGTTTTGTCGCGGCGTGATCCCCTATTCCTTGCAGGCGAACGGACCGGCCATGACCAGGTTCGACATCGGGGGGAGCGCGAGAAAGAGCTATGGCCGAAAAATTCTTTTCGCAGTTGAAGTGCCGTGAGTGTGGTCGGACTTATCCCGCCCTGGCGACGCACGTGTGTGAATTCGACTTCGGTCCCTTGGAGGCGGACTACAACTACTCGGCGATTGGGGCAGCTCTGAATCGAAAGGTGATCGAATCTCGTCCTGGAACGATGTGGCGGTATCGGGAGCTATTACCGATTGTGGGAGATCCGACGGTGGGTCAGCAGGTTGGGTTTACTCCCTTGGTAAAAGCGGATCGGTTGGCCAAGGCGCTGGGGGTGAAGGCCTGTTATGTGAAAAACGATACGGTTAATCATCCTACGCTAAGCTTTAAGGATCGGGTGGTGGCGGTGGCCCTTTCACGGGCGAGGGAGCTTGGATTTAAAGTGGTGGCGTGTGCCTCGACAGGAAATCTAGCCAATTCGGTGGCGGCGAATGCCGCAAGTGCGGGGATGGAGAGTTGGGTGCTGATTCCAGCGGATCTCGAACAGAACAAAGTTCTCAATAGCATTGTCTACGGGACGAATGTGGTAGGGATTGAAGGGGCATATGATGCGGTGAACCGCCTTTGCTCGGAGATCGCGGGTAAATACGGGTGGGGGTTCGTGAATGTGAATTTGCGACCGTACTATGCGGAGGGCTCGAAGACCTTTGGTTACGAAATTATGGAGCAGTTGGGGTGGAGAATTCCGCGACACACGGTGGTTTGCATGGCGAGCGGGTCGTTGTTGACCAAGATCCATAAGGCGTATGGTGAGTTCACGAAATTAGGCTTGGTGGAGAAAGATGGTTTCTCGATTCACGGAGCGCAGGCGACGGGTTGCAATCCGATCACGGCGGCGCGGAAGGGCGGAACCGACTTAATCCGGCCAGTGCCCCATCCTAAGACGATTGCGAAATCGTTGGCGATTGGGACGCCGGCGGATGGGTACTATGCGGTGAAGTCGATGGCGAAAACGGGTGGATGGTCGGAAGATGCCACCGACGAGGAGATCATTGCGGGGGTGCAGTTACTCGCAGAAACGGAAGGTATCTTTGCGGAGACAGCCGGTGGCGTGACGGTGGCGTGTGCCAAGAAACTGGTGGCGACGGGCAAGATTCCGAAAGACGAAGAGGTGGTTTTATGTATCACGGGCCACGGATTAAAAACGGTCGAGGCGTTGACGGGGCATCTGGCGGCTCCGTCCAAAATAAAACCGAGCCTGAAGGAGTTTGACTCGCTGATTTCCTCTGGACTCGCCAAGACCCGGGTGAAGGTCTAAAGATTAAGTTATGCCGATCTCCATTAGTATTCCCACTCCCTTGCGTGCTCTGACGGGTCAAAAGGACACGGTCGAGGTGGAATCGAAGGATGTGCATGGGATGCTGGGGGATTTAGAAAAGGCTTATCCTGGAATCTATGAGCGGTTGGTGGACGATCAGGGGGAGGTGCGGAGGTTTGTGAATATTTATGTGGGTGGGGAGGATATTCGTTTCTTGCAAAATCAGCAGACTCCGTTGAAAGCAGGGGATGAAGTGAGCATTGTGCCAGCGATTGCGGGAGGGTAATCGGATGGCGACGAAACGAGCGAGCCTCCGCTACTGGCTGACCTTCGATCCGGAGACGGGGAAGAAGCCTTTGCTCTATTTGATGAGCAAAAAGTTTGATGTGGAATTTAATGTGCGCTCGGCTTCGGCGGATCGGGATGTGTTTGTCATGGCGTTAGAATTTACGGGCCCACACGAAAAGATCGATGAGGTGGTGCAGTGGTTTACGAAGCAAGGTGTGCAGGTGGAGCCGGTCGAGATCAATACGATTGAGGGATAGTCGGGCGGTGAAGGTCCTGATTCTGGGAGCTGGGGGGTTGACGGGGAGGTATCTGGCAAAGGAGGCAAAGCGGCGGGGGATGGAGGTGGTGGCTTTGGCTCATGGAGACTTGGATGTGACACGGCCGGATGGAGCGAGGGATGCATTGGCGAAGTGGAAGCCAGATTGGGTGATCAACTCGGCTTCTTGGACTAGTTTGGAAAAGTGCGAGGAGGATCCGGCGGGAAGTAAGAAGATTCATGCGGAGGCGCCGCGGGAGTGGGCAAAGGAGTGTGGGAAGGCGCAGGTTCGTTTTGTGCATTTAGGAACGGACTACATTTTTGACGGGACAAAAAAAACGGCGTATTTGCCTGGAGACGCACCGTCGCCGCTTTCTCGCTATGGACGAGATAAGGCGGCGGGGGAGAAGCAGGTGCTTTTGGCGAATCCGCAGGCCTTGATTGTGCGTTTGGCGTGGGTTTTTGGTCATGGAGGGGCAACGTTCATGAGTAAACTTCCAGCGATTCTGATGGAGAAGGAGGTGGTGGAATTAGCGGGGGGCAGAGTGGGTTCTTGCACCTACGCGGGAGAAGCGGCGCGGATTATCCTGGATCTGGTGGAGAAGAAGGCGCACGGCATCACCCACGGAGTTCAGGCGGGGCAGACGACATGGAAGGAGTTTGCGATGAAGGCGGTGGAGCGGATGAGGGAGAAAGGGAAGAAGGTGGGTTGTCGGGAGATTCGGGAGGTGCCGATGGAGCAAATGGCTGGCTTGAAAACTCCTCGTCCTGCTTTCTCCCCATTGGAGATCGGAGAGACGGAGACCATCATCGGTCGAAAAATTCCGTCTTGGGAAAAGGGTTTGGCGGAATATCTGGATGAGATTGGCTTGTAGGGTTATTGATTTGGGTTTGAAGGGAATTTTGATTTCGATAGGGTGATTCGATGAAACATTCAGAGACGTCTCTTTTGGTGATGGCCGCGGGGATGGGTAGTCGATATGGGGGTTTGAAGCAGTTGGATCCAGTGGGGCCGGCGGGAGAGGTGCTCTTGGATTATGCGGTCTTTGATGCGAAGCAGGCTGGGTTTGAGAGGGTGGTTTTTTTGATCCGTAAAAGTCTTGAGGCTGATTTTCGTAAAGCGATCGGGAAACGGTATGAGGGGAAGCTGGCGGTTGATTATGCCTTTCAAGAGATCGAGGATCTGCCCAAGGGATTTTCGCTTCCAGTTGGGCGAAAAAAGCCGTGGGGAACAGGGCAGGCAATTTTGGCGGCGAAGAAGGTGATTGAGGGGGGATTTGTGGCGATTAATGCGGATGATTTTTACGGACGGGAGGCGTATCGATTGTTGCAGGCCCATTTGACTTCCCCCGAGGAGCAAGGGAAGGGGAGTTTTGCGATGGCTGGTTTTCGCTTGGATCAGACTTTATCGGATCATGGGACGGTGACACGGGGGGTATGCCAGCGGGATGCGGATGGATTTTTGGTGGGGGTGGAGGAGTTTTTTGATTTAAGAAAAGAAGGTGGGAAAGTAGTGGGAAAATCGCATAGCGATTTGGTGGGAAAATTTACGGGGGAGGATCCTGTCTCAATGAACTGCTGGGGTTTTAACGCTTCGATATTTCCGTTATTGCAGGAGGGCTTTGAGAAGTTTTTGACAAAGGAGGGGAGCTCAGAGAAATCGGAGTATCTGATTCCGAATGCGGTGGGGGGGTGGATTCAGGAGAAGAAGGCGCGGGTGCGTGTACTTCCCACCGAGGATAAGTGGGCGGGGATGACGTATCCTGAGGATAAGAAACTGGTTGCGGACTATTTGGCGGGACTGGTCGCGGATGGGACCTATCCCCAGCCTTTGTTCTGAAGCGGGGTGGGGTAGGATTGGGGTGATGATAAGATTTCCAAGGATAGGATGGATGGTTTTGGGCGGCGCTGTAGGGCTGGCGGGGTGGTGGTTTTCGGGGCAGGTTATGGGCATGGCGCAAGCAAAGGACAAAGGGATAAAAGGAAGCAAGGTTATGGTCCGGTTGTTGACGGAGGCGGGAAAACCGGGAATGGCCCGAGAGGTGGCTGAAGTGGTCCGCTCGGATAAAGAGTGGGCGTTGCGATTGACCGTGGAGCAGTTTCGGGTGGGGCGAACGGCAGGGACGGAGCGAGCTTTTTGCGGTGTTTTTCACGACAATCATAAAAAAGGGATTTATTTTTGTGCGGGGTGCGGCCTGCCTCTTTTTCAATCGGGGGATAAATTTGATTCGGGGACGGGCTGGCCAAGTTTTTTCCAGCCTTTTGCGGATGAGAATATTGGGGAGGAGAGCGATTCCGCTTTGGGGATGAGTCGGACGGAAGTGCATTGTGTGCGGTGCAAGATGCATTTGGGGCATGTTTTTCCAGATGGGCCGAAGCCGACTGGATTGCGCTACTGCATTAATTCGGTGGTGCTTAATTTCGAGGAGTCGGGGGAGGTGCCGAGCACGGAAACGATTTTTCTTGGGGCGGGCTGTTTCTGGGGGGTGGAGGAGGCTTTTTCGAAGTTTTCCGGGGTTAAAAATGTGGAGGTGGGCTACGCGGGTGGGTCGACAAAAAATCCAACGTATGAGGATATTTGTCGGCATGGCACGGGGCACGCCGAGGTGGTGAAGGTGGAGTACGATCCCAAAAAAGTGAGTACTGAAAAACTTCTTCAGCGGTTTTTTGCGATGCACGATTCAACCACTCTGAATCGGCAGGGGCCTGATGTGGGAGACCAGTATCGCTCGGCGATTTTCTTTACGCGACCCGAGCAGGAGGCGGTGGCGTGGGATGTGATCGATAAACTTTCCGCTGCAAAAAAGTTTTCTAGGCCGATTGTTACCCAAGTGGAGTTAGCCGGTCCGTACACTCGAGGGGAAGAGTACCATCAAAAATATTTTGAGAAGCACGGCGGAGGTGGTTGTCACGTGCCCAGGGAGTAAAGATGCCGAGGGTTGGATTGGTTTTAACTGGGCAGGTAGGGTGGGGATTTTTTTGGGAAATGTGAATAAGTTGAATGGGGCAGAGGGGAAGCCTCGAGGGAAAAATGATCTATCCGCCTTTATTGCAAGCCTATGAGCATAGTCGGAATTTATTTTTAAAAGTCAGTTGACACGTAAAAGACTTGTACTACATCTAGTCTTCTTGAACACGCACACCACAAGTCAATGGGTAACGGCAGTAAGCGATAAAATTACGCTAAAAAGCGTAAAAACAGCTAAAACTGGGTCTTTTGCCTTGGGTGTTTGCTCCCTTAACCAGAGCTAAAAAGGAGAACAAAAGTCATGATGCAAACAGAATTCGTGGTGGGGGGACGCAAATTCGTCCTCGATAAGAAGAAAGCGGAAGCGGCCTTTGCGGGTAAGAAAGTTATTTTGGGCAAGGAGACGATGACCTTTAACCTCCTGCCATTAAAGTACAGCTGGGCGTATGACCTTTACCGGAAGATGAAAGCCAATCATTGGGAGCCCGAGGACATCGGTATGGGCAAAGATATTGAGCAGTGGAAAGACAGCAAGGTAGTGACGGATGTCGAGCGATGGATCATTCGAATGGGGATCGGTTACTTTTCCGCAGCTGAAGGGATCGTGGGGGACAACATCCAGCACGTGGTCCGAGAAATGGTCACAGCGCCGGAATTAAAACTAGTGCTGGGTCGGCATGCGCATGAGGAAAACATTCATGCGGATTCGCTCCTGTATATGATTAGCTCATTAGGCATCAACCCGCATGAGTGTGAAGCGATGTTTGAGGACGTGCAGTCGATTGTGAAAAAGAATGAGTTCGTCACGGGGATTTCCAAGCAACTGCGAAGAGACTTGGATTTAACAAAGTTGGAAAATAAGCGTCTCCTAGCGAAAAACATCTTTGTTTTTGGCCAGTGCATGGAAGGGACGCAGTTTTACGGGCTCTTCGGGATGATCTTGTCGCTTTATCGGCAGAACAAGTTTCCCGGAATTGGAGCGATGTTCCGCTACACCTTGCGGGATGAGTCGAACCACATTGAGGTTTTCCGCAATTTGTTCATGGATCTAGTCGAAGAAAACCGTGAGATCTGGAATGAGGAGTTTAAGGAAGAGTTGCGCCAGACGATGGCTACAGCGGTGGCACTGGAGAAAACCTTCATTCGGGATTGTCTCCCCGTCAATGCAGTGGGACTGAGTTTGGAGGACTTCCTCTCTTATATTGATTACATCGCCGATCGCCGATTGGAAGGGGTGGGATTGAAGCCGCTTTGTGCGGAGGTGGTCAATCCTTTGCCTTGGCTGGCGGAGATGATGGACATTAAGAAAGAGCAGAACTTTTTCGAAGGTCGGGTGACCGAGTATCAGAAATCGTCGGCCTTGGCGTCGGTGCACGACGACGAGCTCTGATTTTTTTCAAGAAACGAAGCAGGAGGAGAGCGAATTATGAAGATGGACCGTCGTGATGTGGATGTGGATTTGGCAATGAAACAGTTTCTCAACCTGCCTGAGGGTAAGGCAGTAGCTTGGGGAAGCTCGGTGGATGATCTGCAGATAGATCTGCCGGAGATTGAGGTAATTGATGGGGAGGCGCGGCGGGCTTTCTGTCTGGCCGAGGTGGCCGAAATGGTCGGTCGCAGTTTATCGCGCTGGCTGAAGGCAAAAGGGCAGGAAACGGTTTTCACCGAACCGAACCGCAGGTGGGTGGCGAGGATTTGTACAGAAGTTGGTCGCAATTTAGCGCGGCAAGCTCTTGCCGAACGTCCACTTCGTCTCAGAATTCAAGATCTTGAAAGTCTTGTGGAAAAAACTTTAGTGGACAACAACGCCTATGATGTAGCCCGCAGTTTAGTGGGGGAACGCAGGGAGCGTCCGCTCGCAGTGCCTGGACCCGGGGAGCCTGCGGCGTCCACTTTGCGGCTGATTCGGCGGCAAGGGCAAATTGTGCCGTGGAATGAAGCCAAAATTGAGATTGCGGTGCGCCAAGCTTTTCTCGCTTTGCGGATGGATTCTCTTTGTGCGCCGGAGATTGCGCGGGCGGTGACAGCAAGGGTAACGGAGCTTTCGCAACCGACGATCCACATCGAAGAGTTGCAGGATTTGGTCCAAGAGGAGTTGATGCGGGCTGGGCACTATAAGGTGGCGGAACGCTACATTCTTTATCGGGCGACGAGAACAGATCGAAGGGAGCGCAAGGAGCGTGGTGAAGAGCCTGAGGCGGTAGGGGTCCCTGCCGAGGGAATGGTGGTAGTGACAAACCCAGATGGCACAACCATGTTGTGGGATGGAGCGGATTTGCGGGCGCGGATCGAGTTTGCCTCGATCGGCCTAGATCTTTGCTTAGGAGCGGCTGAGATTGAGAAAGAGCTGCGCCGTTCTCTTTTCGATGAGATCAAGAGAGTGGATTTAAATAATACGATCAGTTTGAATGCCAAAACCCTCATCGAAAAAGATGCGGATTTCGCAAAGTTTGCCGGACGAATTCAGCTCTCCTTTATTTATGAAGAGGTCTTGGGCTGGGATATCGTGCGGGATGGGGTAGGCGCACTGCATGATTTCCATCGGAAGAATTTCCGCGATGCGATTACCCGAGGGATTGAGATTAATCGTTTTAGCGTAGATCTGCAAAAGTATGATCTACAGAAGATGGCGGATGCGCTGGATCCGTTGGCGGATTTGGAATTAGACTTTTTGGGAGTTCAGACGCTTTATGACCGGTATCTGATCGTCGACAAAAAGGCGGAGGTGACTCGTCGCTTGGAGACACCCCAGTTCTTTTGGATGCGGGTGGCAATGGGACTTTTTCATGCGGAACCGAAGGACCGGGAAACGAAGGCGCTGGAGTTGTACAACCTCTACAAGAGCCGGCGTTTTTGTTCATCGACCCCTACTTTGTTCAATGCGGGGACGAAGCATAGTCAGCTCTCGTCTTGTTACCTCTACTGGGTCGATGATTCGATTGAGGGAATCATGCAGCGGGGGGTGGCGGAGAATGCCAGCCTATCGAAGTGGGCGGGCGGGTTGGGTGGTTCGTGGACAAGCGTCCGTGGAACGGGCAGTTACATTGGTGGCACGAATGGGGAGAGCCAGGGGGTGATCCCATTCTTGAAATTGCACAACGATCTTTTGGTGGCGGTGAATCAAGGA
Source organism: Verrucomicrobia subdivision 6 bacterium (assembly GCA_947441075.1). Lineage (GTDB taxonomy): Bacteria > Verrucomicrobiota > Verrucomicrobiia > Methylacidiphilales > Verrucolacustridaceae > Verrucolacustris. The sequence goes on along the minus strand of CANESK010000014.1, from coordinate 9,406 downwards.
GGTAAAAGAAAGGGATCGGGCTGTGCGTACCTCGAGACTTGGCATAACGACTTATTCGATTTCCTAGAGTTGAGGAAGAATACGGGAGATGATCGGCGTCGTTGTCATGACATGAATACGGCGAATTGGATTCCTGATTTATTCATGAAGCGGATGGAGGCACGAGAAGATTGGTCTTTCTTCCGAGCCAGTGACACACCCGATTTGCATCATTTGTATGGGAAAAAGTTTGAAGAGGCGTACGTGGAATATGAGAAGCGGGCAGCGAAGGGTGAGATTTGGGGGCAAAAAATTCCTGCGATTGAAGTCTGGAAGAGGATGCTGGCGATGTTGTTTGAAACAGGGCATCCGTGGATCACCTTTAAAGACGCCTGCAATGTGCGGAGTCCACAGGATCACACTGGCGTCATTCACAGTTCGAATTTGTGCACTGAGATCACTCTGAATACGGGCAAGGACGAGACGGCGGTTTGTAACCTAGGTTCGATCATTTTGGATACCCACCTGACGCCCGAGGGGGCATTGGACCTGCCCAAGTTGCGGGAAACGGTGCGAGTGGCGGTGCGGGCTTTAGACAATGTCATCGACATTAACTTCTATCCTACGGAGGCGGCGCGGACGGCGAATTCGCGTCATCGGCCGATTGGTCTGGGGGTGATGGGGCTACAAAACGCTCTGTATTTGAAGGGTCTATCCTTTGAATCGGAAGCGGCGGTGGAGTTTAACGATGAGATGATGGAGGCGATTGCTTACTACGCCTACGAAGCTTCGAGCGATCTTGCTGAAGAAAAGGGAACGTACTCGACCTATCGTGGCTCCAAGTGGGATCGCGGGCTAATGCCTCAGGATACGATTGATTTGTTGGAGCAGGAGCGTGGTGTCCCGGTCGAAGTGCCGCGGGGAGGCCGGATGGATTGGGCGCCACTGCGGGCAAAGATTCGGGCTCACGGAATGAGAAACTCCAATGTTCTGGCAATTGCGCCAACCGCGACGATTTCCAATATTATGGGGACCTCTCCCTGTATCGAACCCACTTATAAAAATCTGTTTGTAAAAAGTAATCTATCGGGAGAGTTCATTGTGCTGAATCCGTTTCTGGTGCAGGACTTGAAGAAAGCGGGTTTATGGAATCAGGAGATGGTGGATCAGTTGAAATACTTCGACGGAGAGCTAGGGCCGGTAGAGGGCATGCCAGAAGAGTTGAAAAAGCGGTATCTGACTGCCTTTGCCATCGGGTTTGAATGGATTATGGCGGCGGCGGCACGGCGTCAAAAATGGATCGATCAATCGCAATCGTTGAACTTGTTTCTGGGACAAGCTGATTTGAAGGTTCTCTCGCGAATGTATCGGCTGGCTTGGCATCAAGGTTTGAAGACGACCTACTATCTGAGGACCTTAGGGGCCTCCAACATTGAGAAGGCCACGGTGAAGCACAAGAAGGAGCTGAGGGCGGGGATGCAAGACTCTGCCGTCGTGGTGGAGGGAGCGGGGAAGACGTTTACCGAAGAGGAAAAGACGGCCTGCTCAATTGAAGCGATGCGTAACGGGGGCGAGTGCGAGGCGTGTCAGTAGGGCACTGGCATTCTGCTCGGACCATCGTCTTTTTTGTTGAAGGGAATTGGCTTGAAGGAAATAGGGCTTTGTCCAGACTCTAAACATGAACAAACAACAAATTGAGTTTTTGAGTAACTTATGTTTCGCGCTCGGTTTTCTTTCGATCATCGCCTCGGTAATGATCTGGTTTTCCGCTGGGGGGCAATTTGGTGCGCCAGGAACGGGCGACATGATGGCGGAGGCCAAACGGGCGTATGCGGAGCGTTTTGGAATTTTTGTTGGGCTTTGGGCTCCGACCTTCTTGATCCTTTCTAATCGCCTGCACCATTACGGCGAAAAGAAGTAAGGGATTTTTTTTCGGGTTGGGGCGGTATCAGCGGGTTAGGCGGGCGGATTTGGGCAGGTAGCGGACAACCTCTACTCCACCGTTATCGGCTTGGAGAATTTTTATATCTACGGCCTCCAGCCCCGCATGGTGAAGTTCTTTAATCATGGCTTGGCCGACGGCATGTTCTGACTTGAGACAGATGGCCATGACGGTGGGTCCTGCGCCGCTGAGAAAGGCTCCGATAGCACCCACCTTTTGAGCTGCTTCGAGAGCGGCTTCCAGCCCAGGAACGAGAGCGGCGCGGTAGGGTTGGTGGAGGCGGTCGGCAAAAGCGCCTTGGGCCTCCTCGACTTTCCCCTGGAAAAAGGCGGCGGCAACTCGAGCGGCGTTGCGCAGATTGGAGACGGCATCCTGAAAGGCGACGCTGGGGGGAAGGAGAGAGCGAGCGGTGCGAGTGGAGGTCTCAATTCGCGGGATGGCTGCGACAAACTTCAGGCGAGAGGATACTTTGGCGCGGGCGGGTTTTTTCCCTCCACAAACGACAAAGCCGCCGAGGGCGGCTGCGGAAATATTATCGGGATGTCCTTCGAGGGCGGTGGCTGTTTGCATAAGCCAAGGCAGGTCGAGATTGCGACGATTGAGTTTATCAAGAGCGGCGAGCATCCCGAGGCGGATGGTGGCACTGCTTCCAAGACCGCGGGCGGGCGGGACTCCTCCACGGACGACGAGGCGGTAGGGCTTTGGGCTAAGGCCTCGGGCTTTGTGGTAGGCGTCGATAATTTCGGAGGCAAAGGGGTCGGGAATATCAGGAAGGCCAGGTTCGACTGCGATGTAGTTGTAGAGATTGAGGGCGAGGCCGAAGGCATCGAAGCCTGGACCGAGGTTAGCGGTGGTGGCGGGGACGCGGATCCAAAAAGGCAGATGGAGGTGGGGTGATTTCATTGGGCGGGGGGGAAGCGGAAGAACTTTTCCGCAGTTGCGGTTGTTTCGCGAGCGATTTCTTCGAGAGTTTGACCCCGGAGAGAGGCGACCTTTTCTGCCACGATTCGAGTATAGGCGGGCTCGCAGCGTTGGCCACGATGGGGTTCGGGTGCGAGGTAAGGGCAATCGGTCTCGAGGAAATAAGAGTGGGCTGGGATTTGGCGAATCGATTCATGGAGATCGCGGGCGTTTTTAAAAGTGGCAATTCCAGTGAAGGAAACAAGATGCCCTAGGGAGAGGAGTTCTTTGGTTTGGGCGGGAGTACCGGAAAAGCAGTGAAAGACTGCCCGAAGCCGACCTGCGTAGGGCTGGAGAGTCGCGAGGGTGTCTGCCCAGGAGTCGCGTTGGTGGACGACAACGTTGAGGGAGAGTTGAACAGCGAGATCGAGCTGTTCTTGAAAGAAAATTGCCTGACGGTTTTTGATGTTGGCGTCGGAGAGGAGGAGGGCTTCGGTCCCGGGGGCGGTGCCACCTGTGGCGGTGGAAGCTGCTGCAAAAGCGCTGTGTTTAGAGCTGGGTAAGTAGTGGTAGTCGAGACCGCATTCCCCGAGGGCGACAACTTTCGGGTGGCGAGCAAGTTCGGCGAGTTCATCGCAGGCGTTATCATGGGTTTCCTCGGTCTCTCCTGGGTGGATGCCGACGGTTGCGTAGACGCATGAATGTTGGTCAGCGAGGGCGAGAGCGGCCCGACTGGTAGTAAGATTGGTGCCGATGGCGATGAGACGGGTGACGCCAGCGTCCGTCGCGCGTTGGATGACGGCCTGGCGGTCGGCATCGAAGTCGGAGAAATCAAGGTGGCTATGGGTGTCGATGAGCAAGGCGACGAGGATAATCCAGATGAGGCCAAGGGAAAGGGGAAGTTGGAGAATTTATTAGGTAAAAAAAGTGGCAAAAAAACTCTTTTCCGACTGGAGGGGAATGGGCAAAAGAAACGCATGCATAAGGCACGCCACCCTAAAGTCGTCATCCCCGAAAGCGGTCGGGAGACGCGGGAGATCGAGAACCGCGGCGTGGAGTGCGCGAGGATTGTGAAGCGGCTGCTTTTTTTGATTGATACGCAGGTAGCTTCTTTGAAGAGGGGTGGGTTGGTCTTGGGGTGGGAGGAATTGCAGAAGGTTTTGCTGGCCTTGGAGGCAGAAGCGGATGGGGCGGAAGTGAATCTGTTTTTGGATGAAGGGGATGAAATTTCTGCCTACGTGAAGCGAAGTCTTTTCGATGAGTTGCTTGGGGAGCCCAGTAATATCTTTTTCACGACAAAGGTGGACTCGAAGACGCTGCGCTACGAGGCGTTGCCGAAGGAATTCTGGAAGGAGTGTCTGGCGCTGTTACGGAAAAGCCTGATGGAGCTGAGGGAGAAAAGTTAAGGTTGGAGGGTCGAGCTGACTTGGAGGGCTAATTTTTCCGGGGCGCAAGCTTGGAAGAGAAAAAAGAAACCGAGAAGAGCGATGAAAGCGCCGCCGAACCGAAGGATGGTGGTGGCGCGGGGGATTCGAGTGGCGGTCCAACCGATGGCGACACCAGCGAGGTGAATGAGAGTGGTGCCGAGAATAAAGCCGAGGGCGTAAAGAAGGGGTTGGGCGGAGCTAGGCATTTCCTCTCCGTGGGCATGACCATGGAAAAGGGCGAAGAATCCAACGCCGACCATGGCAAGGAGCACAGGGATCTTTTTATCAGCGGCAATGGCAAGGCCTAGGACCAGAACAGAAACTGCGATACCGATTTCAACGGAAAAGAAGGGAACTCCGATCATGCCGAGGATTCCGCCTACGAGCATAAAGCCAACGAAAGTGGCGGGGATTGTCCAGATGGCGCGTCCGCCCATTTGTGCGCTGAGCATGCCGACGCTGAGCATGGCCAGAAGGTGGTCCAGTCCTAGAACGGGGTGGGTGAAGCCGCTGGAGAATCCGAATGTACCGTGGCTGGTGTGGGCAAAGAGGGAGGTGGGAAGCATGAGCAGGGAGAGGATTGGCCAAAATCTTTTCATTAGGGAAGTTTAAGGGGCGGGCTGGGTCTCGCCAGCTAAAAAAAAAGAGAGGGGAGCGATTTTCTTTGCAAGAGCGTTGACGGCGGGGATCGAATCGGAAAGGATATCGGCCATGGGACATAAAGGTTGGACCTCAAAATTAGCTGGACCTGCGATCGGACCTTATCGGCAGGCCACGGAAGCGGGAGGATTGGTCTATCTTTCTGGTCAGTTGGCGTTGGATGAGGCGGGGAATCTTTTGAATGGCACGGTGGCCGAGCAGACGCGCAAAGCGCTGGAGCGGGCGCAGAGTTTGTTGAAAGAGGGAGGACTGACCTTAGTGGATGTGATCAAAGCTACGGTTTTCTTGATCGATCTAAAAACATTTCCTGAGATGAACGCAGTTTACGCGGAGTTTTTTCCTCAGGACCCTCCGAGCCGATCTACGATTCAAGTGGCGGGCTTACCGAAGGGCGGGGCGGTGGAGATTGAGCTCGTGGCACGGCGGTCTAAGGAATGACTTCGGCTCAAGTTTTAGAAATCTTTCAAAAATGCGGAGCTTTGCTCCATGGGCATTTCGTTCTGCGATCTGGAAAGCACAGTCGCGATTTCTTTCAGTGTGCACTAGTTCTTCAAGAACCCACCGCCACGGCGAAGTTGTGTCAGGCGTTAGTGGAGAAGGTGGAGAAAGAGAAGTGGGTCTTTTCCTCGGTTATTTCGCCAGCAATGGGGGGAATTTTGGTAGGGCATGAGGTGGCGCGGCATTTGGGGAAGCGACATATCTTTGCGGAGAAAGAGGAGGGGAAGTTACGAATTCGCCGATTTACGGTGAGTCGGGGGGAGCGGTTTTTGGTGGCGGAGGATGTGGTGACGACAGGTAGCGCGGTGAAAGAGGTGATCCAACTTGTGCAGGAGGCGGGGGGAGAGGTGGCGGGGGTGGCATGTTTGGTGGATCGGAGTGAAAAAAAGCCTGAATTGGGGGTTTCACTTTGTTCTTTATTGCGGTTACCCGTGGAGACATTTGAGGCGTCAGGGTTACCTGCCGATTTGCAAAATATTCCAGCGAGTAAGCCTGGAAGTCGGTAGGGAGTTTCCAGCTTGGCCTAGACCCTTTTCTGCGTTCCAATGGAACATGCGGAATTTAACTCAGGCTGTTCGTTTTGACTGGGATCTTGCGAAGGTGCCTATTCTTCCCGGCCCGCTCCCGCCCAAGCACGAGATTAAGGTACAAACCAATCCCGAGGTGGAGTCTCTTTGGGATGCGGTGCAACGATCTTTTTTAAATGAAAGTGCTTGGATGGTGAGTTTGGAGTCCCATCTCGATCCCATGCGGAAGAAGATTTTCCCTGAAGGAAAGCCGTTGGTGGGGATGGATATTCTTGTTCTTCAACATGGACTGAGGGTGGTGGGGGTGAGTGCAGTCCTGGCTGCTGCTGGAGAAGGGCCCCAGCTCCTTTCTGGAATTGTGATGGAATATGAGTATCAAAGGCGCGGGTTGGGTTCGGCTTTGCTTTTGGCGTCTCTGCGCCACTGCGCGGATAAGGGGCTAGAAAAAGCCTCAGTGTTAACCCGAATGGGGGTGCCAGCGGCACGCTACCTTTATCCGAAGTTTGGCGGTCGTAGTACGTTGATCGAGTCGGGCGTGGTTGCGGTTGGGTAGTCCGAATTTTATGAGGAGGTCCTTTGACCTTGCGGTGGTTGGGGGGGGGAGTGCGGGGTATGCTGCGGCGCGAACAGCGGTTGGGTTAGGGTTGAGGGTGGTGGTGATCGAGGGGGGGCGGCAGGTTGGGGGGCTGTGCATCCTCCGTGGGTGTATGCCGACGAAGGCGATGCTGGAGAGTGCTCATCGAAACCATGAAATAGGTAGGGCGGCAGAGTTTGGAATTCGGGTGGGGAAGGCGAAGCCGGACTGGAAAGCTATTTTAAAAAGGAAGGATCGGTTGATCTCGGAGTTTGCCAAGTATCGGCGGGAGCAGTTGGAAAAAGGAAAGTTTACCTTTTATCGGGCTCGTGCCTCATTTGCTGGTCCGCATCGATTGACCCTTGAGAGGGTGGGCGGTGGGAGGGTGCCGCGGGAGATTGAGGCGAAGACGATTCTTATTTCTACAGGATCGAGGAGTGCCCGACGCGAGATTCCTGGATTGGAGGAGGCAGGCTACTGGACGAGTGATGATTGCCTGAAGGCATCGAAGCCTTTGAAGAGTTTGATTGTGCTGGGGGGCAGGGCGGTGGCTTTGGAGTTTGCCCAGTATTATGCTCATTTGGGAGTGAAGGTGACGGTGATTCAGCGAAGCGAGAGGCTTTTACCAGAGTCGGATCCCGACGTAGGAGAAACCTTGGAGAAAGTTTTTCGGCAGGATGGAATGAGGGTTTTTTGTGGAACTCAAATTGAGCGGGTAGAAAAAAAAGGCGGGAAGAAGAGGATTTATTTCAGGGAAAACGGCAAAAAGAGAGAGGTGGAGGCAGAGGAAATTCTGCAGGCATTGGGGAGGGAGCCAGATTTGGAAGGGCTGAAGCTGGCAGCGAGCGGGGTTAGGATGATGGAGGGGAAGATTATGGCTCGACCGACCCAGCAGACGAACGTGTCTCATATCTTTGCGGCAGGGGACGTGTGCGGTCCGTACGAGGTGGTGCATCTGGCGATTCAGCAGGGGGAGGTGGCGGCAAGGAATGCGGCTCAAATTATTGCTGGAAAAGAGGCAGATGAAAAAATGGATTATCGCTTGAAGTTAGAGGTGATCTTTACGTCACCCGAAGCGGCGGGAGTGGGATATTCGGAAAGGGAGTGTAGGGAGAAAGGTTGGGATGTAGTTACGGGAAGTTATCCTTTTAATGACCACGGGAAATCGATTGTGATGGGAGAGTTGAATGGCTTTGTAAAACTAATTGCCATCCGAAAAACAGGTGAAATTGTGGGGGCAGAAGTCGTCGGACCGCACGGGTCGGACTTGATCCATGAACCCCTGGTTTTGATGCGATATCGCGGGACGGCGCAGGATTTTATCAATTTACCGCACTACCACCCCACTTTATCTGAGATATGGGGATATCCAGCAGAGGAGATCGTCGGAAAGATCGAAAAGCGTAAAAATAAGACTTAAAATACTCACCACAAACTACTTACGCAAAAAACGCAGGCTTTGGCGGCCTGCGTTTCTTGACGAACACCTAGAGAGATACTCGTAACGTAAGCCATTCAGACAGGTATGTGTGAAAAACGTTCAAAATATTTGTTGACGGGTTGGGGGGGGGTGATACGTTTATCCAGTTCAAGAGGCATTTTGGCAACAATCACGGTGCCTCGTGGACACAACCAAACAACAAACAAACCTAAGGAGATAGTAAATAAAATGATCAAGAATATTACAGCCCTTCTTGGCGTGCTTGCGGCCGTGGCCAGCTTGTCCCTCGCGGACAGCGCCCCGGAAGCTTCCGCTCAAGATACTAAAAAGATGGTTCAGAATAACTTCGTTGAGACCGCCCAAAAGGGTGTGAAACTCAGCGGCTACATCGATTCCGGTTATAGCTATAACTTCACCGGATCGGGTAACCAATCCAACGTAGGCACACGTTTCGGCAGCGACACCGCTCAGCGTGGAGACTTCAATCTCTATGCAGCGAAGATCGCCATCGAGAAAGCTCTCACTTCCGAGAACAAGGCGCAGGCGGGTTTCCGCACCGACATCATGCTCGGTGAAGATGCCTCCTACTTCTTGAATCGTACCGCGGGCAATCTCTCCAACACGAACAACAACTCCAACTCCCTCTTCCTCGAGCAGGCTTATGTCGAGATCCGCGCCCCTGTGGGTAACGGCTGGGACTTCAAGGTTGGAAAGTTCGTCTCCATTCTCGGATACGAAGTGATGGAACGTCCCGCGAACATGAACACGACCTTTGGTTTGCTCTTCAATGTCATGCCCCTCTACTACACCGGTGTACTTTCGTCCTACAAGTTTGACGATTACCTCGATGGAAAATTGGGCGTAGTTAACGGTTCCAACAGCGATAACAACACCACGACCAACCCGAACGGTTCGGACGGCGTGGCCTTGCTCGCAGCGTTGAACGTGACTGCCCCTGGCGGCAATGCGAACTGGAGCAACAACTTCCAGTACAGCACTGGCAACGATAACAACACCTCGGTAAGCAGCCAAAGCACCAGTTACGCCACACAGTCAGCAGCGGCGACTACTACGCAGAATGTTTCAGCGTATACGTTGATCTATAACACATGGGGAAATTGGGCACCGAAGTTCGCCAATGACAAACTGCTCTTGGCTTTCAATGCTCTCTTGGGTAACACCTCGGGCAGCATAAGCGGTGGTATCGGCAACATCAATTCTACATGGTATGGTGCGGGTGCGTATGCGAAGTATCAGTTTAATGACTGGTTCTCGCTCTGCAGTCGTGGTGAATACCTGGGTAGCAACAACTCTCTTATCACTGGTAACAATGGTTCCGCTACGACCCCTTCAAACAACGGGACTTATGCTACTGGTGAAAGTAACTGGGAATACACCATTACCGCTGGGTTCAACGTGATTGATAACCTCCTCATCCGTGCGGAATACCGCTTGGAT
>CANESK010000013.1 GCA_947441075.1 Verrucomicrobia subdivision 6 bacterium | reverse complement strand
TCCATGTAGTCGGTCAACTTATCCATCCACTGCTGATCACTCGTCGTCAGCAACCTGCTGCCAAACTCACCCAAGAGAAGCGGAGCCGTCTGATTCTTGAAGATGTAACCCCAGTGCGCATACCACACATCATCTAGATTGTTCGGATAGGTCGCATCCGAGAACCAGCTTTGGGCAAAGACACTCGCTGGATAATCATGCATCGAATAGACCAGCTTGGCTGGATTCGTCAGCACCACGGGATAGGCGGTCACTCCTTTGAGGTTGCCTCCCCACCAGGTGGTCTGGCCGTTGTACTGTTCCGTTCCCTCAACAATGATCAACCAGTTAGGATTGGCCGCGAGGACAGCGTTACCCGCCCGCTCCGCCGCTTTATTCCAATCGGTCGCAGGAGCAGAATTTCCCCAAGTCGCACTTTTCTTGGGCTCATTAAAGAGATCCGCACCGATGACCGTTGCGTTGCCCGAGTACCGCTTGGCCAACATGACCCAATCTTCGATCCAACGCTGCTCGGTGTAGTAGGCGTCTCCCGGGACGTACCAAACATCTTCGCCGGTAAACCCGTCCGCTTTGGCCGAGTGGCGATCGAGGATCACCTTCAACCCAATCGATCCGGCGTAGTCGATCACCTTGTCCAAGCACTGGATCGGAGTCAGACCCTGTAGGTCGGGATTCTGCGCAAAGTTGATGCTGGTAGTCGCCGCATCAGTGCGAAGCATCTCGTTCGAGAAGGGAATCCGCAGGGTGTTAAAGCCCAGTCCCTTGACCTGATCGAGCATCGGCTTGTAGCCACGGCTCCACAACCCATGGAGTACCTTGGTGCCCGTTTCAAAGCCAAACCAGTTCACTCCGCTAATGCGGACGGGATTTCCCGCCGCATCCACAATCTGATTCCCTGAAGCGGAAAGATACCCGTTGGTGGTCACAGTGCCGCTCGAAGCGGACAAAGTCAGCGTCGCATCTCCCACCGCCAAGGTAGGCAGAGTTACGGGAGGATTAACAGGAGGAGTGACTGGAGTGGAAGAAGCAGCCACTGTCAGCGTCAGAGCCCGAGTCGCGATAGCCGCGGCGGAATCCTTCGCTTGAACCGTAAAGCTCGCCGTACCCGCCGTGGTTGGCGTCCCGCTCAAAACTCCCGAGGTGGAGAGAGTCAACCCTGAGGGCAAGGTGCCGGTGGTGACGCTCCAAACGTAGGGCGCAGCTCCGCCCGACGCCGCTAAAGTTTGGGTCGTGGCAGTGCCTACCGTCCCATTACTGAGAGCCAAAGTAGAAACCGACAAAACCGGAATCGTAGTGGAAACGCCGTTGAATAGAACATTCGTCGGCTGAAGTCCCGCTGTGGTGAAGTTCGCCACAAAACCAACATTCACAACTCCCCCTGTCGGGATCACTCCGTTAAAATCCGCGTTACGAACCACATAGTGATTGGCAAGCCGGCTTGAGATCAATCCATCCCAAAGGCTTGTGATTTCCCCTAGATAGTCAAATTCCAGGGTCCAACCCCGGGTCGCATCCACCGAGGTATTTTTGATGTTAAAAAGCCCCTGTCCGCCGCTTGTCCATTGATTCACGTACGAAAAGGTGACCGCGGCCGAGTCCACATGCGTGTGGGTCTCTTCATCCACTGGGGTCGTACTCGCAGGCGGTGGCGTAACCGGAGTCACCGCCACACCGTAATCCACACCGCCGAAATCTAAGTCACTGGTGGAAAAGAACACCTCCCCTACGGGGTCGATTCTCTGCCAGATGACGTAGAGAATATGCCGTCCAGTGCGGACTGGCAGATTCAGGTTCATGTAATAGTTCGAGCCACTCAAAGTCGTCGCTTCCGCTCCGGGAAGTTCAACCAAGTCCGCCCAACGGAGTGCTTCTCGGGCATTGTACCCTTCCCGAGTGATATAGGCCTTGAAGAAACTTGGGTCATGAGGGGTGGTCGCATAAAATCGGCAAAGTTTCGGCCCTGCCACCACCTTGGTGGCCGGCCAATCGGTCCGAACCAGATTCAATCCGGCATACTTGTCCAATCCAACCCCAGGCAGCTTTCCGTCCGGAATGATGGCTGGGTAGTTGTAGCTGGGAATCTGGCGCCGAACTTCCATCCAGTCGTAGAATGGTTGCGTGCCACCAACAGCGATCGCAGCCTTGGCTGCTTCACTTGTTGGAGTTTCAGGATTTTCTAGAAACACTTCATACGAACGGCTGATGGGATCCGCCATCGAACCGTGCCCGAAGGCACTGACCGCACCGAGAACCAACGCTTGGAGGAAACTTCCGATGATTTTTGTTTTTGTTTTCATATGCGGAACCTAATCCACACTTTTTCTGTTTTTCCGGAAAATCGACCAACAGGGCAATAAACTCTTTGAACCAGACCGAAAAAATATCTAACCCGTTAACTAAAACCAAAATAATCCGCCCAAGTGGAAATTAAATATCGTGATCAGCTCAGCTTTGAAACAACGCGCGGATCTCGGCCGTGTCGGGATAAACCAGTTTTTCATTCGGCCCGCTCTGAAACACGCCGTTCTTGTAATACGGAGTCTTGATGGCGAGATCGATTTGGGGCGGTGAAGCAAACCCACCCCAAAAACAAGGGAGCTTGCCCTGCTTAGGCGGGTGGAATACGCCACAAGGTGCAAGCAGACAATCCAACGTATCCACATCCCACCATTCTCCCGGCTCCCCCAGATAGGCCGAGCCCCGTCCTCCCCAAAGAATGAGGCACTCATCCGAGACGGGATGCGTGTGGGCAAAATCCGGCTCGTTCTGGTTGAAACAGAAGTTAAACCCGCTCATGCGGGAACCGCCTCCGGGCCAAATCACAAAAACCGCCGGACTCCCCAAAGCTCCGAAGGGCGTCCCTCGAAACATATTAAACAAGGCCCCTTCTCGCCGAATATCAGCCGACGAACGGTTCCAGGAGCGCGCCACCGATTCCGTCTCCCTGTATTTCAAAGCCAGCGGAGCCTTGAGTGTTCCCGTATCCGCATTCAGACCCGCATGAAAACAGGCTTCATGGTTCATCACTCCCATCGCCACATCATAAAATCCCGCTTCAGTATAAAGGTCAAACTGGGGCGGGGTGATTTGCGAAACCAACACCAGATTGTCCTTGTTGCCCGAAGTGTTTCGAAACGCATGAGGAACTCCTTCCGGAAAATACGCGATATCCCCCGGCTCGACGGAAACCCACCGACCCAAAAGAAACACTTCCCCCCGACCGGCCGCACAAATCATCACCTCCTCCGCCATGGTATAGGTATACGATGAACTCTCCTCCCCAGGCATCAGGGTTAAAACATGCACGCTTTCCGTCTGAAAGCCGTTCCCCGCCCAGGCGATCAACCGCGTGTGAACCCCATGCGTCTGGATGACCACCCCCTCATTAAGATTCCCGATCGCCCCATGAGCACGAATATGGCTGTAAGTGTAATACTTCGCCTGGTGCTTGGGATCCGCCATCACCTACTCGTAGAGCTACCTAAACAAAGTGTCCAACCCGAAGCTGAAGGATAGATCGCCAAAGCATCCCAAAGGAGGCGCAAAATATATATGCCAGAAAAATACCAAATGTTTTGTCCTATCGATCGTTTTCGCACACGCTGAACCCATGCTTCAGTCTCTAAGTCAGAATCTTTTTCATCCCCCACGCTTCTGGCGGATCAATTTTGTTGTCTGGTTCGCCTTCGGTCTCATCGCTTTTCTAATCCGCTCTGTCATGCAGGAGAACCTTACCCGAGTCATCGAAATTACTCTGGGGTCGGAACTTCTCGGTTTTTTACTTTCTGGCGTCCTCCGCCGAATGTATCGCAATCTCAACCTTCTCCAAATTCGCCGCTCCAGCCTCATTGTTCAGACCCTCCTCCTCACCGCTTTCACCGCCGCTTTTCACTCAGCCCTTCTGCAGGGACTGATCGCCCTTCTCGATCTGGCCGGCCCCACCTGGAGCCTCACCCAAATAATCCCCCTTTGGCAGCGCTGGACCCTATTTTTCATCCTCTGGTGGTTCATTTACCTTGCCTGGTCGTTCGCCTATCTTTGGTTAAAGGCCGATCTTTTGGTTCAGAAGGAAAAACTTCAGGAGCTAAAAGCCAAAGCTGAAGTCCAGCAGATGGAGCTCCAGCTCATCCGATTCCAGCTCGACCCTCATTTCCTCTTCAACTCCCTCAACGGCATCGCCGCAGAAATTCCCATTCACCCCAAGATCGCCTCCAACATGGTCGATGAGCTGGCCACCTACCTAAAATACTCTCTCGATCATCGCCATGAACTGACCACTCCTTTGGCCGTGGAAATTGATGCCGCCACCTCCTACCTCAAAATCCAAAAAGCCCGTTTCGGAACTAAATTACAAACTCGCATCACCGCCTCCGCAGCCACCCGAAAAATTCTCGTCCCCAGTTTCATCCTCCAACCCATCGTGGAAAATGCCTTCAAATACGGTCCAGGCAAAAGTTCTGCCCGCCTCACCCTTCTCATCACCGCCCAGGCTAAAGCCGGCCATCTCATCCTTCAGGTGAAAAATTCAGGAAAACTCTCCTTCTCCAAAAAGGGATCAGGCCTTGGACTGGAGGCCGTCCGCCGCCGTCTCGAAATTCGCTATCCCAACCGCCACCACTTTACTCTGAAGGAGGAAAAAGGATTTGTTGTCGCCACTCTCGATTTAGAGGGGGAACCATGCTCCGTGTAATCCTCTGCGATGACGAGCGGCTCGCCCTTCAACGCCTTCGCCAGCTTCTTTCTCCGTATCCAGACATTCAAATCGTCGGGGAGGCCAAGAGCAAAGCCGCTGCCCTCAAACTGATCCGCAAAGAAAGACCTGATGCCCTCTTTCTCGATGTCCAGATGCCGGGCGCGACTGGCTTCGATCTCTTGAAAGCACTTCACCCGCCGCCCAAGACGGTCATGGTCACCGCCTACTCCAAATACGCAGTCCAAGCCTTCGATCTCGATGCCGTTGACTACCTCATCAAGCCAGTCAGCCCCCAACGTTTCGCCCAAGCTGTTCATCGCCTGCAAACCGCCTGTTCCAAAAAAGTCGCAATCTCCAAGACTGCTTATTCCTTGCAGGACCGAATCTGTCTCCACACTCCCCATCAATCGATCGTCGTTCCCATTGATTCAATTCCCCTCCTTCAAGCTGACGGGGATTTCACCCGGATCCATATCCCCAACTCAACCCCCTTAATGATCTGCCAGCCTTTGGGTAGTTACGAAAAGATCCTGCCCTTCCCACCCTTTGCCAAAATCGATCGCTCCCACCTGATAAACTTAAAAAGGATTACCCGCATTGACCGAAAATCTCGGGACGAGGCAAATCTCATTCTCGACGGCGTCCCCCAACCCATTCCCATCGGCCGCGCCGCCCAACTCCGCCTTAAAGATTTCCTCCCCAAACCGTAATTTGGGGTCTTTCAAATCGTCAATATCGTCCCCGCCTTTTCCTCCCCCTTTACCACCTTCGTCATCGTCCCCGCCACCCGACCATCCACAAACTCCACCCTCTTCAATCCCTGCCGCAACGCCACCGCTGCCGATCGACACTTCGGAATCATTCCCGCACGAATCACTCCGCCCTCCTCCATCTTCGCTAACTCCACCACTCGAAGTTCTCGAATCAAGGAAGCAGGATCACGGCGATCCCCTAGCACTCCCGGCACATCCGACAAAAAGATTAGCCGCTCCGCCGCCAACGCTCCCGCCAACGCCGCCGCCGCTACATCCGCATTTAAATTCATCGCCCCCCCATCGTTGCCCTGCCCCACGGGACTGACCACCGCCGTCTCCCCCGCCGCCAATGCCTTCCGCACCTCCTCCACCGAACAACGCTCCACCTCCCCTACCCTCCCCAAATCCACCACACCCCCTTCCGACAACCCAGCCACCGCTTTTCGTGCCAGAAAAACTTTTCGCCCACTCACTCCTCTTGCCTTGCCACCTTGCCCATTCAACTGAGCTACAATCCCAGGATTCACCTTCCCATCTAACACCTCTTCCACTGCCACCATCGTCGCTTCGTTCGTTACCCGAAACCCTTCCACAAAAACTGGCTTCAATCCCCGCTTCTTCATCTCCGCACTAATTTCCTTACCCCCCCCGTGGACCAAAACAATCGGTACCCCCCCACGCGCCAATCCCGCGATCTCCGCCAGAATTTCCCCTACTTTTGCAGGATCATCCATCGCGCTTCCCCCATACTTAATCACCACCGCGCCACTCATACTCCTACTCTCCTAAATTTATCCGTACGTACTTTTCCGAAAGATCGGTCGTCAGCATTGCGTAACTCCCTTTGCCCAAATTCAAATTCACCTGAATCGCTACCCTCGACCGCCGCGCCGCCGCCCGCAACCTCCCCATCGGCGTCGCCGCCGCTACCCCACCCCGCACCGCTGCCACCCCATCATAATGAATATCCACCAACTCTTCCCGCATCCTTGCCCCACTCGCTCCAATCGCTCCCATAATCCTGCCCCAGTTCGGATCCCCACCATGCCACGAAGTCTTGACCAAAGCCGAGCGCACCACCGCTTCCGCCATCTTTTTCGCATCCGCCTCCGTCGCCGCACCCGTCACCGCTAACTCAATCACCCGCGTCATCCCCTCACCGTCCCCCACAATCTTTTTCGCCATTTCCAACATCACCATCTTCAGCGCCGCGGCAAACTTCCCCATATCCGCATCATAACTCTTTAAGGGCCGATTTCCCGCCGCTCCATTCGCTAAGACCAGCACCGTGTCGTTCGTGCTCATATCCCCATCCACACTGATACGATTAAAACTCTGCTCCACCGCCTCGCTCGTCACCCGCGCCAAAGTCGCCCGATCCACCGCCGCATCCGTCGTCACCACACAAAGCATCGTCGCCATATTCGGATGGATCATTCCCGATCCCTTGGCCATCGCCCCGATCACCACCCGTCTTCCTCCCAAACTTAAACGCACCGCCCCTTCTTTTCTCACCGTGTCCGAAGTCATAATCGCCCGCGCAGCCACCGATCCCCGCCCAGGCTTCAAAATCCGCGCGCAGTTCCGAATCCCCCGCAACACTTTGCGAATCGGTAGAGGCACCCCAATCCGCCCCGTCGAACAGACCAACACCTCCTGCGGCTTGCACCGCAAAGCCGTCGCCGTCGACACCGTCATTCTTTTCGCATCCGCAATCCCGCGGACCCCCGTGCAAGCATTCGCATTGCCACTGTTAATAATGACTGCCCGCACTTTTCCGTTCTTCAAATGCTCCTGACTCACCCGCACCGGTCCCGCCTTCACCTGATTCGTCGTAAAAGCTCCCGCGGCATCCGCTGGACAAGTCGAAACCAGTAACGCCATGTCCTTCTCGCGACCCTCCTTCAATCCCGCATGAATACCCGAAGATAGAAACCCCTTCGCCGAAGTGACGTTCCCTGCCTTGATCCATACCCACGCCGGCTTCACCAGTCCAATCCCTCCCCTTCGGGTAGCCCATGCCGCAAATTAAAACAGTGTACCGCCTGGCCCGCCGCCCCTTTCCCTAAATTATCAATCGCCACAATCACCAAACCCCGCCCCGTCCACTCATCCACCCGCACCGCAATCTCCGCCCCCTGCCGTCCCGCCACCCGCTTCGTCTCTGGCAAAGCCTCCCCCGTCAACACCCGCACCGCCACCGCCCCCTGATAAAATTCCCGATACTCCTTCTCCAACGCCACCGCCGATGTGCCCTTTTTCAATGGAAAAGAAATTGAGGTCAACATCCCCCGATGCAGCGGCGCTAAGTGAGGCACAAAAGCTACCCGCACCGCACTCCCCGCAATCGCCGAGAGCTCCTGCTCAATCTCAGGCCGATGCCGATGCTGCGGCACGCTATACGCCCGTAAATTCTCATTACACTCCCCAAAAAGATAAGCCCCCTCCACCTTCTTCCCCGCACCCGACACCCCGCTCATCGCCGAAATTACTATCCCTCCCTCCGCCACCCACCCCGCTTTCAAGACCGGCGCCAATCCCAAGATTGCCGTCGTCGGATAACATCCAGGACACGCCACCAAATCCGCTTTCTGTATTTTCTCCCGATAAATTTCTGGCAATCCATAGACCGCTTCACTCAACCGCGCGGGCACCGGATGCACTAGCCCATACGTCTTCTCATACAAAGCCGCATCCTTCAGCCTGAAATCCGCACTCAGATCAAAAACTTTTTTGCCTAACGCCCGCAACTCACCCCCGATCGCAGCCGAAACCCCATGAGGCAGCGCCAGAAAAAATACCTCCGCCTTTTGCGAGACTTCTTTCGCCGAAAGATCTTCGCAACGCAATCCCCCCGCCGCCCCGCCAATCGCTAAAGTCTCCTCCAGCGTCTTGCCTTTCCACTGCCTCGAGGTCACCGCCGTCAACTTCATCCCAGGATGCCGAGCACAAATCCGTACGAGCTCTTCCCCCGTATAGCCGGAAGCGCCCAAAATAGCGGTGGTCACGAGCGATTTCATAGAAACGGCACAATAAAGCCGTCACCCTCACCTCTTCCACTCCCAACCACAAAAAAAGTGGCCGGTAGTGAACAACTCTTCCAATCAGCGTTTCGAGAACTGGAAGCGTTTCCGCGCACCAGGCTGTCCAGGCTTCTTCCGCTCACGCTTCCGCGGATCCCGCCTCAGCAAACCAGCCTTCTTCAAAGCGCCACGCTGTTCCGGGAGAGTCTGGTTCAAAGCCCGGGCGATCGCCAAACTGGCCGCCCCAGCTTGACCTGAAAGACCACCCCCACTTGCCCGAATCCGTACATCAAAACGTTTCTCTTCCTTAATCGTCACCAAAGGCTTCATCAACTCGATCCGAGTCGAAGGAGTTGGGAAATACTCTTCCAACGCCCGTCCATTTACCGTAATCAAACCTGTTCCCCTCTTCAGGTAAGCTTGCGCCACCGCCGTCTTCCGCCGCCCCACCCCATACTTGTCTTCGTTCGCCATAAATTTCTTTCCGACTTAGCGGAGCTCCACCTTTTCCGGTTGCTGAGCCACATGGGGATGCTCCGCCCCCCCATAGACATAAAGTTTCTTCAAAATCACCCGACCTAGCCGATTATGCATCACCATCCCCCGGACCGCCGTCTGGATCAAAAGCTCAGGCCTCCGACCCCTCCGCGCCTGCACCGTTTCCGTATGATGCCCTCCAATATAACCCGAATACGACATATAGCTCTTTAACGTCTCCTTCTTCCCAGTGAAAACTGCCTTGGCCGCATTGATCACCACCACGTGATCCCCCGTGTCCACATGAGGGGTGAAAATAGGCTTATTCTTGCCCCGCAATATGTTCGCCGCTTTCACCGCGACCCGACCGACCACCTGTTTATCGGCGTCGATCAGAAACCATCGGCGGGTTACATCCTTGGCTTTGGCAGAAATGGTTCTCATACGAACCGAATAGCATAAAAAAGAAACCCCACGCAGTCAATTGTGAATTCATTGACCTCCTGTCCTTGCCCAGACCGCTTCCTTCCTTAAAGTGATCTCCTTATGGGTTACCTCGTCCTTGCGCGCAAATACCGCCCTCGCACCTTTGCCGAACTCGTCGGCCAAGACCACGTCGTCCGCACCCTCTCTAACTCAATCGCCGAGGGTCGTCTCGCCCACGCCTTTCTTTTCGTCGGTCCCCGTGGCATCGGTAAAACCTCCACCGCCCGCATCCTCGCCAAAGCCCTCAACTGCCCCCAAGGCCCCAAAACCGACTTCAATCCCGACGACGATATCTGCAAAGAAATCGAAGAGGGTCGTAGCCTCGACGTCCTTGAGATCGACGGCGCCTCCAATCGCGGCATTAACGAAATCAAAGAACTGCGCGATAGCGTCCCCTACGCGCCCGCCCGCGGAAAATTCAAAATCTATATCATCGACGAAGTTCATATGCTCACTACCGAAGCCTTTAACGCACTCCTCAAAACCCTCGAAGAGCCTCCCGCCCACGTAAAATTTATCTTCGCCACTACCGAAGTCCAAAAACTACCCGCCACCATTCTCTCCCGTTGCCAACGCTTCGACCTCCGCCGCATCCCCGATCCCCTCATCGTCTCCCACCTGCGCAAAATCTCCCAAGCCGAGAAAATTACCATCGCCGACGAAGCCCTTCTCCTTCTCGCCCGCCAAGCCGAAGGCGGCCTCCGCGATGCCGAATCGGCCCTTGAACAACTCGTTAGTTTTGCCGGCCGCACCATTACCCTCGAACACGTCCTCGAAGTCTTCGGCCTCGCCGGCCCCATCGAAACTCGTGCTCTCGCTTCCGCCATCCTCGCCGGCGATGGACCCTCAGCCCTCGCCAAACTACACGAATTTCGCACCCGCCACCGTGATCCTCTCCGCATTGCCCAAGACCTTGCCCGCCACTTTCGTAACCTTCTCCTTCTCCAAATCGCTCCAGCTGAAGCCGAGGCCGAACTCGGTAAAGAGGAAAAACAAACCCTCCTTTCCCTTGGTAAACTACCCGAACAGTCCCACCTCCTCTCTCTTCTCGAACAGCTTCTCGAGTTCGAACACCACCTGCGTAACTCCCTCGCTCGCGAAGTCGCCCTCGAAATCCTCGCCCTCCGCCTCTGCGAACAGCGCGAACGCGTTTCCCTAGAAACTATTCTCAAAAAACTCGCCGTCCCCGGCTCCGAAACCCGCGCCGAGTCTGCCGCCTCCCGCCCCTCCCCCACCCCCCTTCCAAAACCCACCCCCGCTCCTTCCTCTACCTCATCCCCCGCAAAAACCCCCACCCAAAAACCCACCTCCCCCTCCTCCTCCGCCAAAGAAACCTTCCTCAACGATCCCGCCATCCGTGCCGCCCTCAAACAGTTCGACGCCAGAGTCATTGATCAGTCCAGCTAATCCCCAAGTAAAATCGGATGGCTGATTACCCTCCCGCCGCCCTTCGCCTTGTCGCCGCCCTCCGCAAACTCCCTGGCCTCGGCCCACGCTCCGCTGAACGACTCGCCCTCCACCTCCTCTCCGCACCCCCAGGCGCCTCCGAAGACCTCGCCCACGCCGTTCGCCAAGCCCGCTCCCAAATCATCCCCTGTCCCGAATGCAGCTTCTTTTCCGAAGATGGCCTCTGCGAAATCTGTCGCGACCGCTCCCGCGACGAATCCCTCCTCTGCGTCGTGGAACACGCCCCCGACGTCCTTAGCTTCGAACGCTCCGCCACCTTCCGTGGCCGCTACCACGTCCTTGGTGGCCTTCTCTCTCCGCTCGACGGAATCGGACCCGATGAACTCAAAATTCCCACCCTCCTCGCCCGCGCAAAAAAAAATCAGACCCGCGAGGTCATTCTCGGCTTCGGTACCGACGCCCGTGGTGAAACCACCGCCCTCTATCTCGCTAAGGAACTTTCAGCACTCGGCTTGAAAATTACCCGCCTCGCCACCGGCGTCGCCGCAGGCTCAGGCCTCGAATTCGTCGATTCCATCACTCTCGGCCACGCCCTCTCTCATCGCCGAGAAATTTAGCCGGCGCCCCATCGAGGCAGAGCCCTCACCGCTCACCTTATTCTCTTTCATCCACTCGCTGTTCACATCCTTTGTGGATGAATTTTCGCCCCACCTCGACTCCCCCCCGATCCCGTCCATTCCAGAGAGATGCCCATCCGCACCCGCAAAGACTGGGAGAAAAAAGAATCCCTTCTTTTCTCCCCCTTCGCCACCAAAAGTAGCGAAAGCCTCGGCCGCAAACACTCCGAAGAATCTCACGATTTCCGCCCCGAATTTCAACGAGACCGCGAGCGCATCGTTCACAGCTCCGCTTTTCGTAGCCTCGAATACAAAACCCAAATCCCACTGAACGGTACCGGCGACCACGTCCGTACCCGCCTCACCCACACCATCGAGGTCGCCTCCCTCGCCCGCTCTCTCTGCCGCTCCCTCGGCCTCAACGAAGACCTCGCCGAGTCCATCGCCCTCGCCCGAGATCTCGGCCATCCCCCCTTCGGACATCCCGTCGAGCACACCCTCGACCAACTCATGCAAGACGCCGGTGGTTTTGGTCGGCGCCACCAGAGCCTCCGCGTCGTCGAACAGCTCGAGATCAAATACCCCGAATTTAATGGCCTCAACCTCACCCACGAAGTCCGCCAGGGTCTTAACCCCTTGCCTCGCACCGAATCCCAGCCCTCTCTCGAATCCCAAGCCGTCGATCTCGCCGACGAAATCGCCCACAGTTGCCACGACCTCGAGGACGCCCTCGAAAGTGGCCTGATCGAACCCACCGCCCTTCTCGGCATCGAACTGTGGAAAGAAACCGAGTCCACTGTCCGCAAAAATTACGCCCGCCTTGACGCCGAACGCACTCGCCGCTTTGTCGCCCGTTGTCTCGCCGATCACTTAATGGAGGACGCCACCCGCTCCTCCGCTGTTAACCTTGCCGAACTTGCCCCCTCTAGCGCCGCCGATGCCCAAGCCGCTGGCCACCGTCTCCTGACCTTCACTCTCCCCATGCGCGTTAAAATCCAAAACCTTCGCACCTTCCTTTCCGAAAATCTTTACCACCATCCAGGTGTTCGCGAGGTCAACCAACGAGCCTGCCAAGTCCTGCAAGGCCTCTTCGAATTTTATCACGCCCACCCTCACCTCATCGCCGAACGCGCCGTCCTCAGAATTAAAAAAGAGGGAGTCAGCCGCGCCGTTTGTGACTTCCTCTCCAGCCTGACCGATCGTACCGCCCTCCAGTACTACGCCCGCCACGTCGGCACTGATGACCTTCTCCGAGAGCTCGCTGTCCAGCCTGATCGTCCAGCCACCTCAGGTCTGCAACTCGTTTAGCTCGTGGGCTTAACTCGCAACTTCGCCAAGAAGGTGCGGATCTTTTCTTGGTACTCCTTGCTAAAAGAACGGCTCTCATGCCCTTCCCCGGGAATAATCCAAAATTCTTTCGGCTCAGCCGCTACCTCATAAATCGTCCGCACCATCGCAGGATCCATTCGCCGATCCTCCTCCGCCGCTAGGATCAAAATCGGTGCATGAATCTGCTTTATCGCTCTCAAACTATCCACCGCATCCAGTTTAAATTTTGCCCGCTCCTCAATCATCGGCATCGCCAGTGTCAGTAACGGAAATTCCGACATTCCGTACATTAACTTCGCATGATGCCGAATCGTATTGCGGTAGGTGTCGAATGGAGCATCCGCAATCACTCCCGCCACCGAACCATCCTCCGCCGCCGCCAGAAGCGCCGCCACCGCTCCCATCGACGTTCCCCACAATACTGGATCTCCCGCGCCCCGCTTACGCACAAACTCTATCGCCGCTTCCACATCCCAACTCTCGTAATACCCAATACTCGTTAGACTCGCCTCACTCATCCCGTGACCTCTGAAGTCGATTGCCAAAACCGGATACCCCGCAGCCTGTGCGAAAAGAATATAATCGATCATGTGCGCTTTGCCCGCCCCCAACCCATGCAAAACTATCACCGGCGGATTCCCCTTCTGCCCACGCGGCATCCACCACCCCGATATCTTCTTTCCATCTTTCGCCCTCAGCTCCACATCCTCGCAAAACAGACCTAGCCTTGCGGGATTCAAGGCCGGTCGAGCTGTCGGAGGAATCTTCGTTGCCAAATCTGCTAAGAAACTCGCCGCCAAAAAAGCCAACCCCACTACCACCAACCCCAGAAACCCACCTCCTACCAAGATTGCCTTCCCCTCCTTTCGCCAGAAATTCATACCTCCCACCTTAGCCTTTTTCTGTTGGCATGCGAGGTGCCTCCTGCTTCCCATCTTTCTTGCTCCCTGCACCTTCTTGCTTTGGAATAAGAGATTAATGACCGATTCCACCCTCTTGGGTCGAGCGCACTTTTTCCGATTGCCCGACGGACCTAAACTCGTTCGCTGGTTCTGTGGTTCTTGGACCGCCCTCGTCTTTGCCTTTCTTTACCTCCCCATTTTTCTTCTCGTTCTTTTTTCATTCAACCAATCAAAAAGTGGTTTTGTTTGGGAAGGATTCACCCTCGAATGGTACGATGCCCTTTTCCATAACCGAGTCCTTCTCCAAGCCTTTGGTAATAGCCTACTCATCGGAACTATTTCAACTGCCTGCGCTACTTTCCTCGGCACCCTCGGCGCTTGGCTCCTCTACCGCTACCGCTTCCCCGCCCATCGCCTCATGGAAACCTTTATCTTTGTTCCCATGATCATGCCTGAAATTCTTATGGGCGTTAGCCTTCTTGTCCTCTTTGTCCTCTTCTCCCTCCCCCTCGGCTACTTCTCCGTTATCATCGCCCACATCACCTTCACCTTTCCTTTCGTCCTAATCGGCATGCAAGCACGCCTCGAAGGCATGGATCCCTCCCTCGAAGAAGCCGCCCTCGACTTGGGCGCCACTCCTTCCCAAGCCTTTTTCAAGGTGATCCTCCCCTATCTCGTCCCCGCCATCGCCTCAGGTGCCCTCCTCGCCTTCTCCCTATCCCTCGACGATTACATCGTCACCGTTTTTGTAACCGGGGCCGCGTCGCAAACCCTCCCCCTCAAGGTCTACGGAATGGTTCGCGTCGGCCTCAATCCCCAATTGAATGCCTTGTCTGCACTTGGAATTGTCCTCACCATGTTTCTCGTCTTCGTTAGTGAACGATTAAAACAACCCACCCCAGGAGAAACCCTATGAAAACCATCCGCCCACTCATCCTAACCCTTCTCGCCCTCGTCCTCGCCGCCTGCGGAAAATCAGGCCCCGCAAGTCCCCCCACCGCGACAACTCCCGCCTCGGCCGAACCAAAGAAACTCAGCCTCTTCTGTTGGTCTGAATATGTCCCGCAAACCATCATCGACGACTTCACCAAGGAAACCGGTATCAAAGTTTCCGTGGAAAACTACTCCTCCAACGAAGAAATGCTCAGCAAGCTCCTCGCAGGAGGCGGAAAGTACGATCTCATTCAACCCAGCGAATACACCATCGAAGCCCTGATCAAGGACGGCCAACTTCTCCCCCTCGACCCCGGTGCCCTCACTAATCTCGGCAACATCGCCCCAGAATTCCGAGCCATGTCCTTCGATCTCGGCAATAAATACTCCGTGCCTTACATGGCAGGCTTCGTCGGTATTTGCGTCAACACCTCCAAGATAAAAACCCCCGTCCAAAGCTTTGCCGATGTCTTTGTCCCCGCGAATAAAGGGCGCATCGTCGTACTCGACGATGCCCGCGAAATCGTCAGCTGGGCCTTAGGTTCAATCAAGCTTGGCATCAACGATGTCACCACAGAAAATCTTGCCCTCATCACACCCCTCCTTAAAAAGTGGCTCCCCCTTGTCAAAGTTTACGATTCCGATAGTCCAAAAACTTCTTTGAAAAATGGAGACGTCGACATCGGAGTAATCTGGAGTGGCGAAGCCGCTCTGCTCTACGCCCAAGATAGCAAGTTCGCCTTTATTCTCCCAGATGACGGAGCCCATCTTTTCGTGGATAACATGTCCATCCCAAAAACTGCTAGCCACCCCCAAAACGCGCACCTCTTCATCAACTACCTTCTTCGCGCGGATGTCAGTAAACGCATTTCCGATGCCTTCCCCTACTACAACCCTAACCTCGCCGCCCGCCAACTGCTCAGCACAGAACAGCTCGCCAACCCCGCCAGCTATCCACCCGCTCAAAAAATCTCTGTCATGCAGACCTTCCGAGATCTCGGCCAGCTTAGTGCCACAGTCGATGAACTCGTCACCCAAATTAAGGCCAAAGGGAAATAACCCACCTTGCCAGAGCCAACTCGGCAATCCCCCACCGCCCTTGGCCTAGACCCTCGTCGCGCCAGCTGGAAAGCGTGGCTCCTCCTCGCTCCCCTCCTCGTCTGGCTAGCACTCTTCGTCCTGCTGCCTACAATCCTCCTCATTGTCACCAGTTTCAGTAATCGCGATGAACTCGGTCGAGTCGTCTACTCCTTTAACTGGGATAACTATCGCCGCTGCTTTGATCCCACTTGGCTTTCGATTTTTTGGGACTCCATTGTCTACGCCCTACTCGCTACCTTCATTTGCGTACTTGTCGGATATCCTGCCGCTTACACCATCGGTCGCGCTAGCCCCGCCAATCGCCGCCTCCTCCTCACCCTTGTCATGGTTCCCTTCTGGACCAGCTTTCTCATCCGTACCTACGCTTGGATCTCCGTTCTCAGCCAAGAAGGACTCGTGAATAGCCTTCTTCTCTCCTCGCACATTCTGCCCACCCCCCTCTCGATGATGTACACCCCCTTCGCCATCGTCCTGGGCCTCGTCTACAACTATCTCCCTTTTATGATTCTCCCCATCTATACCAGCGTTGAAAAACTCGATAACTCCCTCGTCGAAGCCGCCTACGACCTCGGGGCAGGCCCCCTCCGCGCGTTTTCTCGCGTCATCATCCCTCTCACCAGACCCGGCATCACCGCTGGCGCTCTCCTCGTATTTGTTCCCGCCATCGCCATGTACGCCATTACCACACTCATGGGCGGCGGTTCCAACCCAACAATCGGCGAAGTCATCCAAAACCAGTTTACCCGAGCACGCAACCAGCCCTTCGGAGCCGCCCTCGGCGTTCTCCTTATGCTCCTCTTTCTCGTTTGCTTTTTTGTCCTCGGCAGAAAAAAGAACTCCGCCCACCCCGTCTAGACCCCTCTCCAATGAAACTCACCCCAGAAAGAGAATCATTCCTCCATGAATTTAAACCTAATCCGCACCCTTCAACTTCTCCTCATCAACCTCTTCCTTCCCGGTTCTACCTCTTCCCTTAAAGCTCATCGCTTCTTACCCTCAAATTAGTTAGGCTCATAGGCATGCGTGTTCTCGTCACCGGCATGATTGCAGGGATGGACGACGCCGATTACCTCCGGCGCGTTGTCGCCCTCGGCCAGAAAAATAACCGCGACATTAAGGTCTATCACGCGGTGGACGACTTTACCAAAGCTGGCAAAAAACCCCTCGAACGCCTCCTCGGTGCCACCGACTACGTTTTTGAACTCACCCGAGAAAAGGAATACGAAAAAATCGGATACGAAATCACTCGCAACAACTACCAAGATGTCATCATCCGTGCCCCCGCCACAGTCGAGTGGAATCGCATCAATCGCAAATTCAAGGACCAGCGCATCCTCCGCGATTTCATTAAACCCGACTTGATCGTCACCTTGATCGACGCGGAGTGGGCTATCAAACTCAAACTCGAAACCTTACAAGAGGCAGACCCATTCCTCGTCGCCCTTAAGGAGCGAAATCATACCCTTTACGACATTCTTTCTTGGATGAATGAAGAGGTCAGTCTCTCGGAGGATTGGGCTCGCTACATGGGGGTTCCTCACTACGTCATCGCTGTCGGCGAACCGCCGGAGGCGCTCTACAAACTGGTCACCCACCCCAATCCTTGGGTCGTCTACGCCAGCTACTCCATGAGCTACGGTACCCCTGAAATACGAAAAGAGATCGATAAGGTCATCCATCGCCTTCGTAAATACGCGGTCGTTGTCGATCCCCAGTCGATCGAGATTGGCACAAATTTTGAGGGGGTCCCTGTCAGCGACCGCGAATCGATCTACGCCTACACTGTTCATCGCGATCTACATTGGTATGTGGGTAAAGTTCACGCCGTCGTCGCCATTCACCCCTACCCTGAGCGTCCACCACTCTCCACAGGGATGATGGACGAATTAGGGCATGCCCGAGATTATATGAAATCCCGCTACATGATCTTCCCACGCGGCGGCTTTAGCCCCTTCACCACCGATTCCTATATTGAAAAAGGTCATCTCTTCGAAACCTCTGACGAATTTTTCAAATACCTCGACGAAGTCGAAAAACGTCCCAAGTTTGCCGACGAATTAGAGCTGCAGGGGGAGTTTTTTAAGGGCCAGTAGCCCATATTCTGAAATGCGGAGGTGGCACCCCACCAAACCACCCATGACACGGGCGGACTCGACCCAGTAACCATTTTTGACTAGTATATTTCGATGTCGCTGATTCCTCGCATTGTCCAAACCACTGCCGCCCAAGAGCTCAGCTCACCCGAGATGCGGCGCTACGCCCGCCACCTCATCATGCCTGAGGTGACGGTGGAAGGTCAGCGCAAGCTCAAGGCCTCCCGTGTTCTTGCCATCGGCACAGGCGGGCTCGGTTCCCCTCTTCTCGCCTATCTCGCCGCGGCTGGGGTCGGTCGCCTCGGCATCATCGATTTCGATCGCGTCGACGAATCCAATCTCCAGCGCCAAATCATTCACCGCCAAACCTCCATTGGTCAGCCCAAGGTAGAATCGGCCCGACGCACCATTTCCGAACTTAATCCCCATGTCGAAGTCGTCACCCACGAAGTCGCTCTCCGCTCCGACAACGCCCTCGATCTTCTCCGCGATTACGACATCGTGGTCGATGGCACTGATAATTTCCCCACACGCTACCTCGTCAACGATGCCTGCGCCCTTTTGGGTAAACCGAATGTCTACGGATCGATCTTCCGTTTCGAAGGCCAGTGCACCGTCTTTTGGGCAGGCCACGGCCCATGCTACCGCTGCCTTTACCCCGAACCCCCTCCCCCGGGAAGCGTGCCCAGTTGCGCCGAAGGGGGCGTTCTGGGAATTCTTCCTGGCGTCATCGGGGTTCTCCAAGCCATCGAGACCGTCAAACTTATCCTCGGCATTGGGGACCCTCTCATCGGTCGCCTCCTTCTTTTTGATGCGCTGAAAATGCGCTTCAAAGAGATGCGCTTACGCCAAAATCCAGGTTGTCCGATGTGCGGAAAAAATAAAACCATCACAGGTCTCATCGACTACGAGCAGTTTTGCGGCATGCCCGCGCGAGAAGGTCCTGTTCAGCAAACTGGCCCCACCGTCCCTGAAATCACCTGCGCAGAACTGAAGAAAAAAATCGATTCAAAGAAACCCCTCTTCCTTCTCGATGTCCGCGAACCTCACGAATTCCAGATTTCCAAGATCACTGGCTCTACCTTGCTTCCACTCGGCGAACTCCCCAAACGTTGGTCAGAAATCCCCCAAGACAGAGAAATTGTCATCCACTGCAAGGCAGGCATTCGCAGCGCCAAAGCTCTTCTTTTTCTCCAGCAGCAAGGCTACCAGAAAATGCTCAACCTTAAGGGTGGCATCGATGCTTGGTCAGACGAAATCGATCCCTCCCAGCCACGCTATTGAATTTTGCTCGCTTCCTCGGCTTCACCCTCTGGCTCACCCTCGCTGGGGCTTGGGCTGGAGGCGAAGCGAAATTAGAAATCGGAGATCAACGATTGACCGTAGAAATCGCTCTGCGCCCCGAGGAGCAGATGACGGGCCTAATGAATCGCGATGCCTTGGATTCCGATGGGGGAATGCTCTTTGTTTTCCCTGCGCCCAAGCAGGCCTTCTTCTGGATGCACAACACCTCCATCCCACTCGATCTCGCTTTTCTCGATGCCGACGGAGTGATTCTCGAGATCATTCCTCTTGTTCCCTTTGATGAGAAACGCGTCCAGAGCCAATCCTCCAATGTATCCTACGCTCTCGAGGTAGCCCGCGACTGGTTCTCCAGCCGCGGACTGAAAGCCGGGCTTAAGGTGAAGGGGCTACCAAAGACTTGAGTTGTGGCTGGCTCAGGCGTGAGCCATGTCTCGACGAGCGAAAGCACGTACCTGGTGGGGATGGACACTGCCCACCGCCATGGTCTTTCCTTCAGGGGTGAAAAACTCAAGTTCGTAACCAGGGGGATCACGATGGACATAAATCACCGCACCCTCCGGTTTCTCCAACACGGCCCGGATCGAATCGGAAAGCTCTCACCAGTTTTCTTGGCTAAATCTGTGGGAGTAAATCCTGAGGGCTTCACATCCGCCCTCTGGATGGGATTGATCCAGTAGCTAGCCCTTAATCTTGCTCTTGTTGATTTGCCACTCATCGCTCTCCATCTCTACCCCCAGATCTGACGGTCGAGCGTGCGATACTGAATCGCCTCGGCCAGATGATCTAAGAGAACCTTTTCACTTTCCGCTAAATCCGCAATCGTCCGACCCACTTTCAGAATCCGATCCAAAGCCCGTGCACTCAGAGCCAAGTCAGTCATCGCACTGGAAAGAAGTGCCTTCGCTTCCCGATCCATCGGAACCCGCCTCCGCAATTCTCTCGGGCCCATTTGCGCATTAGCGTGGATTGAGGAGTTTGGCCCAAACCTTTTTCTTTGTAACTCCCGCGCCCCCTCGACTCTCCTTTGAATCACCGCAGAGGACTCCCCTGGCTCCTCGGATAACAGCTGCTCGTGCTTCATCGCTGGGACCTCAAGGTGCAGATCAATTCGATCCAGGAGCGGTCCACTAATTTTATTCAAATACCGACGGGAAGCCTGGCCATTAGGTCGGCCTTCGAAATTACCCCGCGGGCTCGGGTTCATGGCCCCGATAAACATGAAGCGAGCAGGGAAAGTCATCGTTCCAGAGGCTCGAGAAATCGTCACCTGCCCGTCCTCCAGCGGTTGGCGCAAAACCTCCAACGCCGATCTCTTAAATTCGGGGAGTTCATCCAAAAAAAGCACTCCGTGATGAGCCAAGCTAACCTCACCCGGAGAGGGGTGGGCCGATCCTCCAATCAGCCCAATATCTGAAATGGTGTGGTGGGGACTACGAAAAGGACGCTCCCTTACCAACGAATCTTCCGCTCGCAACAAACCCGCCACGCTATGGATGCGGGTTGTTTCAAAGGATTCTTCCAAAGTCATGCGAGGAAGTATTCCTGGCAGCCTTTTCGCTAGCATACTCTTTCCCGATCCTGGCGGACCAATCATCAGTACATTATGATTTCCGGCGGCGGCAATTTCTAAGGCGCGCTTAACCGCCTCCTGTCCTTTGACCTCGGAAAAATCCACCCCGAGCGGATTTTCTGTCTTTGGGAGTGATCCATTCATCAATGTCTTTGCCACGATCGGAATATTTACCGCTTTACCATCGATTACCTCCGCCGCCTCACGCAGGTCCCGCACAGGAACCACTCTCACCCCTTCCACCGCACTGGCCTCAGCCGCATTCAAGACAGGCACGATCAGTCCCCGTACTCGACGATCTCGGGCTAAAAGAGAGATCGCCAAGACTCCTCGCACAGTGCGAACAGCCCCATCCAAGGCTAGCTCCCCCACGACCATCCACTCTCCTAGATTGTCTTTCGAGATCTGCCCGGAGCACGCCAACAATCCCAGAGCGATTGGCAGATCAAAACAAGGCCCAGCTTTTTTTAAATCTGCTGGCGCCAGGCTGGCCGTAATAAACCCTTCTGGACAAGAGTACCCACTATTCCAAATTGCTGCCTTCACCCTTTGTCGCGACTCTTTCACCGCCGTGTCCGCCAATCCGACCACGACAAAGTTCTCTTTTCCACCCCCCGCATCCACCTCTACCTCCACTGGCAGAGCCGATACCCCTACAACCGCAGCCGACCAAGTACTGGCGATCTGTCTCATCGGCTCCACTCCAATCCTGCTTCTTGAAGGGTAAAGGCGTGCTGCAACCAACGGCATCGAGGAATTTGCCCAGGCGAGTAGAGAATCTCCACGATATCGAAGCGCACAGGCGGGGGTCGGCTAGATAGCTCCCGCAAATAACGATTCGCTGTGGCGATAATTCGACGTTGCTTGCCATACGTCACTGCGTACTCCGGCTTCAGCCGCGCCAGGAAGTGGCGGGTCTTCACTTCCACCACCACAAGCTCCTGTCCGTGCCGCCCCACTAGGTCGATCTCCCCGCAACGAGCCTGATAATTTCGAACCAAGATTTCGACCCCAGCCCGCTGTAGATAACGGGCTGCAACCCTCTCCCCGTGGCTACCCGCTTGACGACTACTTTTCCATACGGGGCACGGAAGCCGATCCCAAGGGTAGAAACGATCTCCGATGAATCGGACAAGGCCCATCCATGGCCAACGCGCGCAAATGCTCTGCCGTGCCGTACCCACGATTTTTAGTAAATCCATAGGTAGGATATAACTGCCCAAAGTGCAAAAAGTTGCGGTCCCGCGAAACTTTTCCCAAAATCGATGCCGCTGCGATCGAGGGGCAGATCCCATCACCCCCCACCACTGCGATATGTTTCCGACCTAAATGCTTGGCAGGCAATCCGTCTACGAGGATAACCCCATCGTTAAGCCCTAACTTATCCAAAGCACGCCCCATCGCCATTTGGCTCGCGACGAGAATATTATGCTCCTCAATCTCCTCAATCGTGGCCTCCCCTATAGCCCAAACCCCAATTTCGGGCTGAGTGAGGAGTGTAAAAAGCTCCTCTCTTTTCTTTAAGGACAGCTTCTTCGAGTCATCTAGGCCAGGAACAAGTGTGCCCGATCGATGGAAACGATAGGCCGCCCCTACAACCGATCCAGCCAGCGAACCCCTCCCTACTTCATCCACCCCCGTGACCGGAGCAGATCCGGCCCACTTCTTCTCCGCTTTCCAAGCGGGAGGAATTCTTTAGCCCTTCTTTTTAACAACCAGCTCCCGAACCGACATATCCGAACGACCACGCAGATAAAAAAGTTTTGCCCGACGTGGGTTACCCCTCGACTCGACTTCAATCTTCTCAATCCGTGGAGAGTGCAGAGGAAAAATACGTTCCACCCCTTCGCCATAGCTAATTCGGCGCACGGTAAACTGCTCGTTCAATCCACGACCTTTCCGCGCGATCACCGTACCCGCAAAAAGCTGGGTACGTTCCTTGTCTCCTTCTTTTACCTTGGTGAAAACCTTGATCTTATCGCCCACCCCAAAACCGGTGCGGCCTTCTTTGAACTGCTCTTGTTCAATCGTTTCGATGATCTTTATGCTCATAATTTGTTTTCCTTTAGAACGGGAAAGCCTACCTGCTTTTTCCCTTCAAGTAAATCTCCCCTTCTTGCCTCCGTCCGCGCTAGAGCCTGACTCCTTCGCCAAGCGGCAATCTCCGCATGGTGACCAGAAAGCAGAACATCGGGTACCGTTATTCCTCGGAACACCTCAGGGCGGGTATACTGAGGTCCCTCCAAAAGACCCTCCCCTTCAAAGGAGTCGTCCCCCGCCGATTCCTCATTTCCCAAGACCCCAGGAATCAGCCGGACCATGGCATCAATCAAGGTCAAAGCAGGTACCGTCCCGTTACTCAAAATATAATCGCCCACCGAGATCTCCTCATCGATCCACCCTTGGCGCACCCGCTCATCGATGCCCTCATAGTGTCCACTCACCAAAAGCAGGCGGGGATAATCCCGCACCATCTGCCGAACTTTCATTTGCTCAAGCCGAGTCCCCTCAGGCGTTAAAAAGATCACCCGCGCGCGATTTTCTCCCTCCCCCCGCAAATGCTCAATCGCATCCACCAACGGTTCCGCCTTCATCACCATCCCAGGGCCACCCCCAAAGGGACGATCATCTACAATACGATGTTTGTCTTTGGCATAATCCCGCAGTTGATGAACCCTGATTTCCACTAAACCAGCACGCTGAGCCCGACCCAAAATACTTTCACCCAACACCCCTTGCGCCATCGCGGGGAAAAGAGTCAGCAAATCAATCGTCACGCCGCCATCCCCTCGTGGGCGCCATCCTCCACTTCAACAAAGATACGCTGGCCATCTCGGCTTGCTGCGTTGAGCAACGAGCGAATTGCTTCAATCGTCCGACCATTGCGACCAATGATTCGCCCGAGATCCTCGGGGTTGACACGAATCCGAAAAAGGGAACCACGCTCGTCGGAAGTTTCTTCCACATCCACTTCCTCGGGATGAGTCACCAGTCGACCGAGAACAAGTTCGAGAAAATATCGCATGGGGTTCCGGCCTTCAACCGGAGAGATTAAGCCTTCGGGGCTTTGCGGGCTTTTCGAATGAAACTAGCGACCGTCTCGCTCGGCTTCGCACCTTGACCCACCCAATGATCGATCCGATCCAACTTCAGCTTCATTCCTGCGTCCTTACCCATGGGATTGTAGGTTCCAACCAGTTCCAGAAAACGGCCGTCGCGCGGACTTTGCTTGTCCGTGACCACCACCCGAAAATAAGGGCGATTCTTTTTGCCCTCTTTGCGCAAGCGAATAACAACCGCCATAAATTTAACTCCTTACTCCCGCCAACTTAGCTACCTCTCGGCCCTTATCTTGGGGGCAAACTCGAAAGACGTTGACGAAAGAAAAACCTTATCGAAAACCCGCTCCCCTTCCAAGGACAAAGTCCTCGCCCTCTAGGGCTTACCGATCGCCAACGCTTCTACACACTCCAACCAAGAGTGAATCAGCCAACCATGAATCTCCTGAATCCGCGATGTGTCCTCACTCGGTACCACAATCGCATGATCACAAAGCGCCTTTGCCGAACCCCCATCCTTTCCTAAAGCACCTAAGCAAAGCATGTTGCGACTTTTTGCTACCTCAAGAGCCTTGATAATATTTGGAGATTTTCCGCTCGTGCTAAAGACAATCAGCACATCCCCTTTCTGCCCAAAGGCCTCCACTTGCCGTGAAAAAACCTCTGCAAAGGACCAGTCGTTCGCGATGCAGGTCAAGGCCGAGCCATCGGCCGCAAGGCACAGTGCGGGTAAAGCCTTGCGATTTGCGCGGTATCTTCCCGTCATCTCCTCCGCAAAATGCATCGCATCCGCCGAACTCCCCCCATTCCCACAGGTCAGAACCTTACTCCCCGCCTTCACCCTTTCCGCCAAAGCCCGCCCCGCCGCTTCCACCGCAGGAACAATCGCATGACACCGCTTGACGGTTTCCTCCAGTGCGGAAAGATCGTGGGTCAGGTTCATAAAGGTGCTATTTCTAGGTTCGCACGAAACATGAAAATCGTCGAAAAATATCTTTGGCGCTCCGTCATCGTTCCTTTGGGCTTTATCATCAGCGCCCTCTTCGTTCTTTGGTTGATGTTCGACATCTTTGATAAATTAGGACGGCTCGTAGAAAAAAACCCTCCTTTTCCACTTCTTGCCAAATACTTCCTCATTCAACTTCCCGATCTGGCTCAATCCATTCTCCCTGTGGCCGTCCTTTTCGCCACTCTCTATGTCCTCGCCTACTTTTCGCGCCACCGCGAATCGGTCGCCCTTCTCGCCGCTGGAATGAGTCCTGTCGTCCTCGCTCGTCCCTTTCTCCTCTGTAGCGCAGGACTCTCTGTCGTGCTTTACGTTCTCTCATTCTCCCTCTCCCCCACCGCTCAGGCAGGGAGGGAAAAAGTAAAAAAACAGATCAAACAAGAACCCATCGAGGAAAATATCTTCAACCAGATCGTCTATCGCTCCCCCTCCTCGCCCAACACCACCCAAGGAACCATCTGGTACATCGGCCGAATTAATTTAAAAGAGAAAACTATGCAAAACGTGGAAATCCTCTTCCGTACTGAACCAGCAGGCCACGATCTCTCGAAGATCTTTGCTAGCTCTGGCGCCTACCGTAGCGGGGTGTGGCATCTTTCGGGCGTTCGTCGGGCCGAGTATGCCACCGCGGGCGGTCCGGAAAGTCTCGGCCCCATCCTCCCCGAACTGGTTTTACCCGAGCTCACCGAACCCCCCGAAACCCTCGCCGCCAAGCTCCTGCCGCCCGATGAACTCCCCTGGCCCGATGTTGCTCGCCTCGCAGCCGACCGAGGTCGCCTCAACGACCGACTACGCGCCCCCTACGCCACCGAGCACTGGAATCGGCTGGCCTACCCACTCGCCTGCCCCTTGCTCTGCCTTTTTGGCATCGCCTTCGGCATGACCGATGCCCGCCGTAACGTCGCCGCTACTGTCTTCAGCAGCGTCTTCGTTCTCTTTGGCTTCCTCGTCACCACTCGCCTCACCGTCGCCTTGGGACAAGGCAACCGAATTCCCGCGTTTTTTGCTGGCACAGGCTCCATCATTCTTTTCGGATTGGGCGGACTCTACCTTTTTGCTGAAAAAGTGGGCTGGCTCTGGGAACTGCAAGGCTGGAGCGCTCAGCACCCCGTAGCCGCCGTATGGCTACGCCGCATTGGCCTTGTCCGATGAAAATCCACCCCCCTCCCTTTTTCTGGTGGGTGATTTTCACTTTGGCCAACGTATTCGTTCTCTCTTACACACCCCTCCAAGCCCAAGAAGAAGTTCCCGAAAATAACCCTGCCCCTGCTTCTCTTCGTCCCGCCCTCCTTTCTGTCCCTGAGCCAACTAACTCGACCACCCAGCAGGCAGGACAACCCATTTTCATCATTCCCAAACCCGCTCATGCCGTAGGACCAACCCGCAGCGAGAACTCCGCCGCCACCTTCACCGTCCCGAAAAATAGGAAAAGCCTATCTACCATCCCTGAGCCCGAAACAGGTTCGGCCACCTACCTCTTACCTGAGAATAAAAAGAAAAGTCCCCTCATCCCAGAAAACGCCAATCTTAACCTCCCTAAAGACGTGGAAATTCTCGATCCAGATTCAGGCCAAACTTTTTTTCTCCCTGCAGGTACCTACCGCCAAATTCTCCAATTCCCTATCGACTCTCCCTCAACCCAAGAAGCGGACGCAACTCGCATCCACCAGGGTCCGCCGCCCACATCAGGACAAAAACCCTCCCGCTACGCCGAGCCCATCCTCAAGCCTGTCTGGGTTCGCTACGAATCGCTTGAGAAAATTAAAATCGGCCCAGATGAGCGACGCGGAGGCATTGATCTCCCAGCGAATGGTCCTGCTGATCTCAAACCACGCCTCTGGTATGCCAAATCAGAGACGGCCGACGTGGCGAGTTCAGTTTTCTACTTCGTTTTTGGTGGAGCGGGATACACCTTGGCAAACTTAGCAGGATGGTCAGCAGGCAATACCCGAGATATTCCTGTGGAGCTTCCCTACCGTTTAATTAGAAAATAGAGATTTAAGGCGAATCAGAATTAGCCGCCGTGGTGGGCGCTCCCGCCGTCGGATTCAACGGTTGGCCATCGACTCGCAGAATTCTCGGAGTGACAAAGATAAGCGTATTCTTTTTGATCGCCTGCTCCGTCTTGCCTTGGAAAGCCCTGCCAAAAATTGGGATATCCCCGATAATCGGCACCTTTTCATCAATCTTCTGAATGTCCTCCCTTAGAAGACCTCCCAAAAGTAGGGTGTAGCCATCGGTGACCTCTACCGCAGGCAAAGTCAAGTCACGGCGAATAAAGACAGGTTGCTGAATATTGTTCGTGAGAATAGTCACTGCCGTATTGAAATAGGATAGAGTGTAAGCAGAGTTGATCGGCGTACCGTAATTAATAAATCCCTCGAAATCCACAAAGCTCGGTTCTAGTTCGAGCAACACTCGACTATTATCTCCTGTCACATCAGGTTTGACTCCCATCTTCACTCCGATTGGGACGGCGTCGCTAATATCGGACGGAAATGAGCCGATCACCGTTTCAGGTCCAGGCACACCCTGAAGATTATTATTATTCCCAGTCCCGTTCGTGCTCGTACTGTTAATTGTGCGAATAGAAGACTGAGGAGTATTGAACTCCTTCACATATTTAAATTCTTGGGTTACTTCAATTACCCCCTTTTGTCCTCTTTTCAAAACAATCGAGGGATTCGCTAGCACATTGGCGCTATTCTTTTGGGATACCGCCGTGATCAACGCGCGGAATTGCATTCCGTTCAGAATCGTTCCACCCAAGTCCATCGTGTTTAACGCGTAGGAGGATGTTTGGTTTGTGCCCGCTAGCACCCCGCTTTGCAAAAATGATTGGAGAGTGTTGTTGGGGAGTAGTCCGACCCCCTGCACCTGATTCAACTGCGCATTTACCCCCTGCTGGGTGGAGGCGCTTGGTGTTTGCCCGCCACTGGATGAGTTTAAGCCCGCAGGAACAGGAGAAAGCAGATTAATGCCCGATCCCCCCAAGGTGGAGTTCATCGTCACGCTATCCAAATCCAACTGGTTAATTTCCACCAAACGAATTCCTACCTGAATCAAGAGAGTCTCTTCTTCCGCCGCGCTGATCAGTTGTCCAATTAAGTCCAGCATCTCCGCATTATTTACCACCTTCAACTGACTGGTGTTCTTATTGTAAACCGCATAGGCCCCCTCAGAGAAGCTCACTCCTAGAGCGACTAACTTCTTTTGCTCATTGAGCCCGGAAGATGTTTCCGTACCCACACTGGCCCCACCCCCACCCCCTCTTACATTGGTAGTGGAGTCGACTACCGCATCATCACCCTTGAAGAATGATGGACTCACAGTGAAGTTACGCGGAATTAGGTCAGGCCTCTTCTCGACCAAAGGCCCAAAGGTAACCCCAATATCGGTAATCCGTGCCTTCACTCCCGCGATCTGAGAAATATATCGGACCACCTCCGCCAAAGAGGCCTGCTTTAAACGCAGCGTGACAGGCTGCACATCAGTAATATCCGAACTCACGACAAAGTTGACCCCCGCCTTGCTTACCTCGGGATCGTATTGCCGGCTTAGCGAAATCAGCGCCCGCCGGATTGTCTCCAAATCAGCACCCGAAAAGTCGATGGTCGGGATGACCGTACCTTGTAATTTCTTTTCCAAATTATAAGATGGTGAGGCGGTCATCGCACCAGCCACCTCCACCCCGCCCGAAGCCAAACTGGTCTTGGGGTAAATATTATTCCAAGATTCCATGACTTGCCGTTTCATGGTCGTGGCGGATAGGGCTTGGGCTCGATCTGCCGCCATCGCCCTTTCCTGGTAAATCTTCTTGATTCCATCGGTGGCGACTTGGTTGAAGGGATCATTTTTTAATACATCCTCGTAAGCTTGCTCGGCCTTCTCCAGTTGGCCTGTCTCTCGAAACTCTTCCGCCTGCTCCAACCCACTTCGAACCCCGTTCAATCGATCAAAGAATCTCGTCGTCAAAGCAGGATTGAC
This sequence comes from Verrucomicrobia subdivision 6 bacterium, assembly GCA_947441075.1. GTDB lineage: Bacteria > Verrucomicrobiota > Verrucomicrobiia > Methylacidiphilales > Verrucolacustridaceae > Verrucolacustris. Next base: position 181 of record CANESK010000013.1, on the reverse strand, counting down.
CGCTTCTCCCCCTACTGTGCCGCGCCGCAGTACCTCATCGCTCTGCCGCAACTGCTCCAACGCCTTCTCATTGGTTGGATCGTACCGCAGTGATGCTAAAGCCCGCTTTCTTGCTTCGGGCCAGTGATTCAACTGGCTGGCCGACTCCCCCAAGGTCGCCTGCAGTTTACTTAAAGTCTTT
>CANESK010000012.1 GCA_947441075.1 Verrucomicrobia subdivision 6 bacterium | reverse complement strand
GATACAGATGAACTTTTTTGCCGCCGTGGCTATAATCTTCTCCCTCGTTAACGCACCCCCACCTCCCTTAGTCAGTCTCAACTTTGGATCCACCTCATCTGCCCCATCCACATACAACCTCACTTTCTTCGCCTGATTCAAATTCAACACCCGAATTCCCCTCTTTCGCAACGCCTGCTCCGTTCCCTTAGAGCTAGGCACCGCCCCCCTTACCCAGCCCTTCTTCAATCCCCGAATAAAATAAATCATCGTCGATCCCGTTCCTACCCCCAAGAGACAACCCTTCGGCACATAAGCTAAAGCCGCCTCCGCCGCCGCTTGTTTCAGCGAAATTAAATCCACTCTTCTTTTCTGGGATTTCCTCACGGTTGCGTCAATCTATCTTCAATGTCCCATCCCGCCCATCTTCATCTCGATTGCCCGTCTGGAATCAGTGGTGACATGTTTACTGCCGCCCTCCTGGATCTCGGTGTTCCCCTCACCCTCCTTCAGGAATCGATTCAGAACCTAAACCTACCCGAAAAAGTTTCACTAGGAACAGAGCGCACCATACGCGGTGGCCTCTCAGGCACTCGTTTTCTCGTTCAGGAAACGGCTCATGCCCACCCCCACCATCACGAACATCATCATCACGGTCGTTCTTGGGCCGATATTCGTGAGCTTTTAAAAAAGTCGAAACTCCTTCCAGCTGTCCGCGACTCCGCCCTCGCCATGTTTCTGCGAGTGGCCGAGGCCGAGGCCAAACTTCACGGCGTTCCTATCGAAACTGTCCACTTCCATGAAGTGGGTGCCGTAGACTCAATCGTTGATCTTGTCTGCGCCGCCGTCGGCATCCACTACCTCAAACTCGAAAACATCACCGCCTCCGTCCCCGTCGACGGTACCGGCTCAATCCAATGCGCTCACGGCACATTCCCTCTACCCGCTCCCGCCACTGCCGAAATCCTTCGCGGTATTCCGATCCGCCAACTCGACGTACCCCACGAACTTACCACCCCCACCGGCGCCGCCATCCTCGCCCACTTCGTGAAGAAGTTCGGTGTCCTTGAGTCTTTCACCGCAGATTTGATCGGCTACGGGCTGGGTACCCGTGATCTTTCCGACCGTCCCAATGTTCTGCGGGCTTTTCTCGGGCATCTCTCCTCGGTCTCTCCAGAGGCCACTGAAACCGTTTTCGAAATCCGCACCCACCTCGATGACATCACTGGAGAGCACCTCGCCCATGCTATCGATCGGCTGATGGCGGAGGGAGCCCTCGATGCCGCCGCATCACCGCTTCTCATGAAAAAAGGTCGGCCCGGACATCTTCTGACCGTTTTAGCCCTTCCTGCGGACGCTGAAAAACTCGCCGCCATAATCCTCCGTGAAACGACGGCTTTCGGCCTACGTATCGATCGGGTCGAACGTCGAACCCTCCGCCGAGAAGAAAAAACCGTCTCCACCCCCTATGGCCCCATCCGCGTCAAACTGGGCTACCTCGGCGATTCCCTCGTCCAAATCCATCCCGAAGATGCCGACTGCCGTAAATCCGCCACCGATGCTGGCGTTTCATACTCTGAAGTCAGCTCGTCCGCCCGATCCCTCGCCCGTTAACCTAATTATTCCTTACCTCCCCGCGTCGCGACCTTTGCGAACTTTGCGTGAGCAATTCCGCCCCTAACTGACAGGCCAAAAAAGCAATCGCCCACAATTCTCGCACGTCGCACTCATATTTCCTGCTTTGGCAGATATCGCCGAGCCAGCAGTTAACTTCATATGGCAACCCCCACAGTTCGTCCCATGGACTACTGGCACCACCGCCACATCTTTCTTACTCGCCATGATTCTCCGATACTTACCTAGCACTCCCTCATCGAGTCCCGCCGCCAGCATCTCAATCTCCCTCGCCGAATCCGCCAACCGCGTCTCCAGCTCAATCTTCTTCTTCCCCTGCTCCAACTCCTTCGCCGTCACCTCCGCTTCCCGACCCTTCGCCGCCTCAATCTCAATCGCTGCCGCCTTCTTCGCCTTCTCCCCCCGATCCATTAACTCCAACTCTCGATCCTCAATCTCATGCACCTCTTTCTCTTCCCGCGCAATTTCTGTACCCAAAGCAGAAAACTCCTCGTTCTTGCGCGTCTCAAACTGCTGAATCTTGTAACGCGCCACCTTCGCCCGATGAGTAGCCGCCTCTAACTCCAAATTCTTCCGCTCCACCTCCGTGCTCTGCGCCTCCAACCGCTTCTTTTCCGCTCCCGCCCGTATTTCCATCCGCTTCGCCTCCAACGCCTTCATCTCCGCAGGCCAAACCGCCAACTCCCGCGTTAACCGCGCATGCTTCTGTTCCCGATCCTGCAATACCAGCAGTTTCTCCATTTCAGGGGGCATTCCGCTCATTTTTCTATCCTCGCCATCTTTTCAACATACTTGGCTAGCAGGTCGCACTCCAGATTCACTTTATCCCCCGCCTTACGATCCCGCAGCGTCGTCACTTCATATGTATGGGGAATAATCCACACATTAAATCTCCGCCCCTCGACCCTCCCGATCGTCAAACTGATCCCATCAATCGCCACGCATCCCTTCGGCACCACGTACCGCTCCATTCCTGCGGGCACCTCCGCTTCCAACTCCCAATCCTCTCCCGACCTCCCCCACTTCACCACCTCCGCCGTCCCGTCGATATGACCCGTCACAAAATGACCCCCCACCTTCCCATCCGCCCGCAAAGAACTCTCCAAATTCACCCGCGTCCCCACTTGAGCCGACTGCAAGTTGGTCTTCTCTTTCGTCTCATCCAATAAATCAAAAATTAACTTCTTCCCCTTCGCCTCCGTCACCGTCAGACAACAACCGTTCACCGCCACGCTGTCTCCGATTTTCACCCCCGCAGCAATTTCCCCGACCTCCACCTCCAAACTCCACCCCTTCCCTCGGCGTGTCACCGCCTGCACCAGTCCCGCCTCTTCAACAATGCCCGTGAACATACTCTTAATTCGCTCCTCCCAGCTTTCCACGCAAGCACAGGTCTTCCCCCGCGCACGACATCACCACCTCCCGCCAACTCCAACTCGACCAATCAACCACCCGCGCGATACCCTTTTTTCCGTCCCCCACCAGAATCGGAGCCAGATAAATCACCGCCTCGTTCACTTTACCCGATTTGATCAGCCCACGAGCCACCTCTGCTCCTCCCTCCACCAGCAATCTAGAAACTCCTCTGCGATGCAGATCCTTCAAAACCTCCGACCACGTTTTCCTCCGATAGACCAACGTCCGATCCTTATCCCGATCCCGGAAAAGCTTGGCCCCCTGCGGCAACTTTCCCGACCTCGTCACCACCACCCTCCACGGCTGCTCCCCCACCCCAACCATCCGTAGTGTCAGTCGCGGATTATCTTTCCTCACCGTCTCCGCCCCCACCAAAATCGCATCACACCCCGTCCGCAACTTCTGTACCTCCGTCCGCGCCTTACCACCTGTCACCCACCTCTTCCCAGGTACTGCCAAATATCCATCCAACGTCAGCCCCAATTTCAATATCACCCAAGGCTCCTTTTTCGTCGTCCAGTGCCGATAATCCTCATTCAACTTATCGCACTCCTCCCGCCTCACCCCCCGATTCACTTTGATTCCCGCCCGTCGCAATATCCTTTCCGCCCGCCCTCCATTCCTGAGGTCCACATCTCCACTCCCATAGATCACCTCCCGAATTCCAGATGCGATGATCTGATCGGTACACGCTGGGGTCCTCCCCCGAGTCGAACACGGTTCCAACGTTACATACAACTTTGCCCCTTTCGCCTTCACCCCCGCCCTCCCCAACGCTACTACCTCCGCATGCGCGCCCCCCGACCTCGCATGAAAACCTTCCCCTACCACTCTCCCGTTATTCACCACCACCGCTCCCACCCTCGGATTCGGCCGCGCCCACTCCCCGGCTCTACCAGCCAGCCTGAGAGCTCGCTTCATCCATTTTTCGTCTGATCCAAAACTCATCGAATATTATAAAACTGTTTTCGTAATCGCCCGTTCAGACCTCCCCAACCCCTGCCTCGCCTTATCCAGCACCCCATTCACAAATTTTCCCGATTCGTCAGTGCTCAACGCTTTCGCCACCTCAATCGCCTCGTTTAACGCAGAAATCGGAGGCACATCATCAGCAAACTTCATTTCCCACAACGCCAACCGCAGAATCGCTCGATCCACCGGCGCCATTCGACCCGGCTCCCAATTCGTCACCAACTTTTTCAGCTCCGCATCCACTTCCGCTTGCTTAGCCACAACTGCCCGAATCCGCTTTTCCGCAAACTCACGCACCCCGCCCTCCGCCTCCGTTTGCACCCATAAATTCTTTAACGCCTCATCCAACGCTATTCCCTTCACCCCTACCTCCCACTGGTAGAGAAACTGTGCCGCTAATATCCGACCCTCCCTGCGCTTACCGGCCACGACCCACCCCCTTTACTTTCCACATCCGTAAAGCCGCCTCAGCCGCCTCTTTTCCTCGATTCAACTTTCCCAAACATCGCGCCTTCGCCTGCTTCTCCGTCTTGACTCCCACCAGATGATGTGAAATCGGCACCTCGGTCTCGAGCATCATCCGCATCAAAGCTTCTGTAGCCGCCTTCAAAATCAGATCCGCATGTAAGGTCTCGCCCTGCCACACCAACCCCAAGGCCAACACCGCATCAGGCTTTTTCTTCAAAGCCCGCTTCACCGCCAGGGGAACCTCAAACGTTCCCGGCACCCGCACCTCCTCCACTCGATGACCCTTCAATACCGCTCGAGCCGCTCGCACCATCCCCTCGGCGTATTTCCAATGATAATCCGCTACCACAATAATAAATTTCCCTTTCTTCATAGCCGATGTCCCATTTTCTTCTTTTTCGTCGCTAAATATTTTCGGTTGTGCGGATTCGGCCGTGTCCGAATCGGCACCTGATCCACCAACTCCAAACCGTACCCCGCCAAACCCACCACCTTCTTTGGATTGTTCGTCAGTAATCTCATCCTTCTCACTCCCAGATCAGTCAGAATTTGTGCCCCGATCCCGTACTCCCTTAAATCAGCCGAAAAACCTAACTTCCGATTCGCCTCTACCGTATCCAGTCCCTTCTCCTGCAACCGATACGCCTGAATTTTCGCCGGCAACCCGATCCCTCTTCCCTCCTGCCGCATATAGACCAGCACCCCCTGCTTCTCCTGCGCAATCCTCCTCAAAGCATCGTGCAACTGATTTCCACAATCACACCTTCTCGAGGTAAACACATCTCCCGTTAGACATTCACTGTGCACCCGCACCAAAACTGCATCCTTCGCCTTCGGCTTTCCCTTGACCAAGGCCAAGTGATGACTCCCATCCGTCACCGTCCGATAAAGATATAAATCAAACATCCCGTAATCGGTCGGCAACTTCACCACCTGCTCTCGCACCACCAACCGTTCCTTCCTTCTCCGATACTCAATCAAATCCTGAATCGTCCCCAACTTCAGTCCGTGCTTCTTTTTAAACTCCATCAAATCCGCCCAACGCGCCATCGATCCGTCCGCTTTCAAAATTTCACAAATCACCGCCGCATCCCCCAACCCCGCCAATTTCGCCAAATCCACCGCCGCTTCCGTATGCCCCGCCCGCACCAGTACCCCACCCTCTTTGGCCCGTACTGGGAAAATATGACCTGGCTGCACCAACTCACTCGCCTTCGGATTCGGCCGGCCTAACACCCGTAACGTTGCCGCTCGATCGTGGGCACTAATCCCTGTCGTGATCCCCCTCGTTGCATCCACCGAAACAGTGAAATCTGTTCCAAATCTTTCCTCGTTCCGCGGCACCATTCGACTTAAGCCCAACTTCTCCGCCCGCGCTTGCGATACTGGCGCACAGATCAATCCCCTCGCTTCTCGCGCCATGAAATTAATCAGAGCAGGAGTCACACTCCTCGCCGCTAACACCAGATCCCCCTCGTTCTCTCTTTGCGCATCGTCCGTCATAATCACCATCCGGCCCTTCTTCATGGCTGCAATCACCTCTTCAATCCGATCCGCTCCTTGGGGCTTTTTCATACTTCCAACCCAGCTTTCACCACTTTCTCAGCCGCCGCCAACGCCTTCCCGATTCCCGAAGCATCCGCACCCGACCCTTGCGCCATATCGGGCCTACCCCCACCCTTGCCGCCCACTTCCACCGCCGCCGCCTGAATTATCTTTCCCGCCTGCACCCTCTTGGCCGCCTCAGCAGTGCACAACGCAACCATCGGTACTTTCCCGCCCTCTTTCCCAATCAGAAATAGCACCACCTCCCCTTCTCTCTTCAGCCGATCCGCCAATACGGGAAGATATCCATTCGCCACTTCCCCCATATCTGCCCCCAACCACTTGATTCCGCTCAAAATCGTTCCCTTAGCCCATAAATCATTTCCATCCTGCTCCGCCCTCTTCTGCATCTCCACCATTCGATCCTTCGCCGCCTGCTTGTCCCCTTCCCGCATCGCCCCCTCCGCCAGCCCCAACTCCAAATCTCGTTTCTTAACCAAATTCCACAACTCATCTGAAGTCTCTTTCCCTCTTTCTATCGAAAGTTTTGCTGTTCCCGCCTTCTTCTTCTCTAACGCAGCCCACTTCTCCTCCTGCTTCTTCATCTCCTCACGACACCAATCCACCAGCGCCACTCCCGCCACCGCCTCAATCCTTCGTACCCCAGCTGCAATCGCCGACTCCGCAATAATCTTTACCGAGCCGAGGAGTCCGCTGGCCTTGGCATGAGTCCCTCCACACAACTCTTTCGAAAATCCACCAATGTCCACCACCCGCACCGTCGCCCCATACTTATCTCCGAAAAATTGTAAAATCGTTGAATCATCTTTCACTTCTGTAAATGCTTTCTCCGTGCAGACCACCGGCACATTCGCCTTCGTCTTGCTCGCCACCATCTCCTCAATCTTTCCCAACTCCTCCTCACTTAATCCTCGTAAGTGGGAAAAATCAAAACGCAACCGATCCGGTCCCACATAGGAACCCTTCTGCCTCACGCCCACCCCACACACCTCCCGCAAAGCCCAGTGCAGTAAATGGGTCGCCGTGTGGTGAGCCTCAATCCGCCCCCTACGCTCCGCATCCACCTTCACCTTCACCGGCAACTTTACCTCCTTCACCTCGATCAACCGCTCCGTCACGTGCACCGTCGCCCCGCCCGCTCCCTTCACCGTCGCCACCACTTTCACCTCCCCCCCCTCCCACTCGATCCAACCCGTATCCCCCACCTGTCCACCCATCTCCGCGTAAAAAGGTGTCGGCGATAAATAAACCCGCCCCTTCGCTCCCTCTCCGCCCGCTTCCGCCAACACCTCCACCTCAAACTTCTCTACCTTCCCCTCCTCCCTCTTTTCGTACCCCGTGAAATGGGTCGGCCAATCTGGCCCTTTCGCATCCTCGACCAAAATCGTCGATTTCGACTGCGACTTCCGCGCTCTCTGCCTCTGCTCCTCCATCGCCTTTTCAAATCCTGCCCCATCCACCTCCATCCCCCTCTCCCTTGCCAACAACTGAGTCAGATCCAAAGGAAAACCATAAGTATCATATAAAGCAAAGGCATCCTCCCCTCGAATCATCTTTCCACGCTCTAAGGTCAACTTATCAAATATCGCCAACCCTCTCTCCAGCGTCCTCGAAAAGGAAGCCTCCTCCCCAACCAAGACCGAACGAATATCCTTCTCGTGCGTTTTCAATTCTGGGAAAGCCTCCCCCATCGTCCGAATCAAGGTGCCCGACAACTCCGCCAGAAACCCCTCGGGCAGCTTCAATCGACGCCCAAACATCACCGCCCTTCTCAAAATCCTCCGCAAAACATAACTTCGCCCCTCATTCCCAGGAACAATTCCGTCCGCAATCGAGAAGGATAACGTTCGCACATGATCCGCCAGCACCCTGAAGATACAGTCATTCATTTCTTCCCCACTCAAATCACTCCTCTTCTTGGGCACCCGCGCCCCGTACTTGTGCCCCGACTCCTTTTGGATCTCCGCAAAAATTGGAGCAAACAGATCGCTATCATAGTTCGAGGGTTCGGCAGTGAAGTTCTTAAACCCATTCGTCGTCGCCATAATTCCCGCCACCCTCTCAAGCCCCATCCCCGTATCCACATGCCGCTCAGGGAGTGGCTTAAACTTACCCCCGGGCTCCGCGTTAAACTGAATAAAGACCAAGTTCCAAATCTCCAAACAGCGGGAATCCCCTTGGTTCACCAGATTCCCCTGCGTCTTTCCGTCTGGCGTCAGATCCACGTGAACCTCGGAACACGGCCCGCACGGCCCCGTCTCCCCCATCATCCAAAAATTGTCCTTCGCATTTCCCATCACCACATGAATGGCAGGATCTAGCCCCACTTTTTTAAACTTTTCTACCCAGTAGCCGTGCGCTTCCTCATCAAACTCCGCCGGATCTCCTGGCCCTGGCTTGTAGACTGTCGCATAAAGACGAGCGGGCGGGAATTTCCACACCTCAACCAACAGTTCCCACGCCCAGTCGATCGACTCCTTTTTAAAATAATCCCCAAACGACCAGTTTCCCAACATCTCGAAAAAGGTGTGGTGATAGGTATCAAACCCTACGTCTTCCAAATCGTTATGCTTCCCACCCGCCCGAATACACTTCTGCGTGTCCGCCGCTCGTGCCGGAGAATGGGGAAATTTAGCCTGACCAAGAAAAATCGGGACAAACTGATTCATCCCCGCATTGGTGAAGAGCAAATTCGGTGAAGTCGGCATCAAACTGGCCGAGGGCACGATCGTGTGGTTCTTCCCACGGAAGAACTCCAAGAACCCTTTTCTGACTTCAGCCGATTTCATAGAACTAATTGATGATCATACCCTAACCCCCACCCCTCGCCAAGACCCTAGAAGCAGTTGAGTCCGACCCCTTCCACGGCATCACGGCCTGTCCGGCTTTCTCAAATAATTAAAAACTCGCTTCTAAGCGGATCTGCGCTGAATTTTCGAATTTGTTCGCCCAGCTAGGCGGCCTCGGTATCGTCGGAAATTTTCTATTCGCAAGTCTCCTGCCGATTTCCAAATCCAAATATGGGTATCGATGACTACTACCAATGCCCGCTTAAGACCCTGCATCCCAACGCTCCCCAGTCGAAATCAGATCGCCCAAAATTTTTGTCTGGCCAGAAGATCTCCCGAAAATACTTTTTCCAGAAAGCGCATCCATCGGGACAAGTTGCGCCACCACCTTTCCGGATCGGGTGATCACAACCCGACACTTCTCCCGCTGCACCCTCTCCACGATTCCAAGACACTTCGCCTTAAATTGGTTTACCGTAATCTCCATAAAATTATAATAGTCAGATCATAGTCATCTATCAACCGAGAGGATACGATTGTTCCAAAATCCAAAATCGCGACACTTAGGCCCCTACACCCATCAAACCCAGCCCATCTTCATTTTCCCCACCTCGCTAATCATCGACTGGGTCCACGCAGGCTCCCAAACCAACTCCACCTCCGCCTCCTTCACCCCCGCCACTGACAAAACCTTGTTGCGTGCATCTGCCTGAATCGTCGGGCCCATTCCGCACCCAGGCGCCGTCAGCGTCATCTTTACCTCCGCTCGCGAACCTCCCGTAGCCAAAGCCTTCAACTCCACACTGTAGACCAGTCCCAAATCCACCACGTTGACAGGAATCTCTGGGTCAAAAACTTCTTTCAACTTCTCCCAGACCTTTTTTTCATCCGCTGGCTCGCTCGAGTCTACCTCGGTAGCCACCACCACCACCTTCAACAGACCCAACGCATCTTGATCCTTCTCTTCAATCCTCGCCAATCCAAAAGCCCCCGCCACCGTATGACTCCCCCCCAACGACTGAGTCAACGTCACCTCCGTGTCCTTCGGTAAAATCAAGGGCGAGCCCGCAGGGATCGCTGTCGCCGGCACTTCCCGTAACAGCTTTGTTTGATCTCCAGGTTTCATTCGAAACTCACTTCACCTTCTGCAAGAAAAACATCTCTATCTCACCCTGATTCTTAATCGGCTTTTTGCCCCTCGCTTCAACTTCGATCAAATCTCCCATCAAATCCCGAAAATCCTTCGATAAATTGATCCGTCCAGGCTCCGACCCCTGCTGAATCCGTGCCGAGATATTCACGGTATCACCCCAAATGTCATAGGCCATTCGCTTTACCCCCACCACCCCCGCCACCAACGGACCGCAGTGCACTCCAATTCGAATATTCCAATACTTTTTACCACTCGCCTCCACCTCTCCCTTTCGCTTTAAGACAAAAGCCAAGATTTCCTGAGCAAACTTCAACATTTTTCCCCCAGCCTCCACCGGATCCCCTTGTAACCCCGCCACACATAGGTACCCATCCCCGATCGTCTTTAGCTTCTCCACCCCATAGCGAGCACTCAACCCGTCGAACAAACAAAAGGCGCGGTTCAACTCCTCCACCAACTCAGCAGGATTGTAGCTGGACGCTACCGATGTGAAATCGCTGAAATCAGAAAACATCACCGTCGCCCTCTCATGCCCCACCGCCTTAACCTTTCCGTTCGCCCGCAACTCATTCGCGACATTTCCGGGAAATATATTCTTAAGAAGAAACTCCGAGTTCTGCTTCTCAGCAGAAAGATCCGTCACCGCTTTTTCTAACTCCTGCCCCTTTTTCTCCAATTCCTCCTTCGCTTTTAAAGTCTCAATCTGCATTTGAATCTTATCCAGCAAGGTGAACTCTCTCTCCACCAACTTTCCAATCTGCCCCAGCATCGTCAGGTCATGATCCCCAAATTCTCTCGCCTCGTGATCCGCAAGGCAAAGGGTTCCTACCTTATGTCCAGAAGGTCCCCGCAACGGTTGCCCCACATAAAAGCGAATGAACGGTTCGCCCAAAACCATCGGGTTGGCCGCAAAGCGGTAATCCTGCAACGCGTCCGGCACCACCATCGCCTTATCCTCCAAAATCGCGTGACCACAAAACGAAACGCTGCGCGACGTCTCATTCGCCTCAATTCCCACTTTGGACTTGAACCACTGCCGATCCTTATCAACCAGCGCGATATACGCGACTGGAACACGAAAAAGGAGTTGGGTCAGCTGAACAATCCTGTCAAAACGCTCCTCCTGCGGAGAATCAATCAACTTTAAATCATCGAGGGCTGCCTGCCGGTCGGCCTCATTCATTGGAATGGCAGGAATCACGCAACCATGGGTGGGAGAGAGGCTCATTGTTACTTGAAAAAGATCGAAGAGTGCCTTGCTCTGGACAAGGTTATTTTCCTAACCCCTGCAGTGCCCGTACATCCAAAGCTTCCTCCTCCTTCAAATCACTTTTGTTGATTCGAGAAGACGAAAGAGGCTTTTCCATTAAATCCACTTGGCTCCGAGGGGTGCGCATCGTGGCAAACTTTGCCGCTACCGCCACCCGCACCGCCTCCCCAATCCCCTTCTCTGGTAAGCGGGCAATCACCTCCTCAAAAAACCCATGCGCCAAGAGTTGCGCCCCCGTCCGAGGATCGATCCCCCGCGCCATCAAATAAAAAAGCTGATCCCGATCGATCTGTCCCGTCGTCGCCCCGTGCGTGCAACGCACATCATCATTCAAAATTTCCAGCCCAGGCATCGAATCCGCCTCCGCCTCAGGATTTAAGAGCAAATTCCGATTGTTCTGGTACGCATCCGTCTTCGCCGCCCCAGGCGCCACCCGAATCAAACCTTTGAAAATCGATTTCGAACGATCATCCAACGCATTCTTATAAAGTAGATCACTCCACGTGTTCGGCACGTCATGACACTGCAACGTCCGCTGATCAAACTCCTGCCGCTCAGACCCTACGGATAACCCCAGCATCTCGCTCCGCGCCCCACTCCCCGCCATCGTGCTCCGACTCTCCTGTCGCGCATAGGCCGCTCCCAGATTCACAAAAAGACTTCGCGCCTCCCCATCCCTCTCCACCCGCGTCGAGTTCAGCTGAAAACTAGTCACCTTGGACCCCCATTCCTGCAGACTGACGTACTCCACTTTTGCCCCAGGCCCCACCAGCAGATCATTCAGCCCACAGGCCAATCCTGCCCCTCCCGCCTCAGTCGAGCCCAAGAAATCCACCACCGTCACTTTGGCGTTTTCCCCTGTAACGATCAGGGTATGAGGAAAAACAGCCGACTCGCTCCCGTCCAACCAATGAAACGATACCAGAGGCAACTTCACCTCCACGTTTTTCGGTACAAAAATCAACACCCCCGCTGATGCGTTCGCTGCGTGCAGGGCAGCAAACTTTTGTGCCCCCAGATCCACCGGGTGCGCCATAAAGTGCTTCTCGAGCAAAGCGGGATGCTTCTGCAAAGCCCCCGCAAGAGATTCAAAAACTACCCCTTGTTTCGCCAGCTCCTCTCCACCTTCAATGTGCAGAAGCCGGTCGTTCGAGAAGACCGCTTTCGCCGCATGCGGAAAAGAAGCCGTACTCCGTTTCAGCAGAGCCTCGGCCGACGTACTTCCTTTTTGACCGGGCTGAAAATCCCCCAACTGAATCGCAGCAATCGTGGCAAACCGCCAATCCTCATCGCTCCGCCGAGGCATCGGCATCGCTTGAAACTTTTTCCAAGCCTCCGCTTTCCTCTCCTGCCACCAACCTACAGGCGCCGACCCATTCTGGCCCACAGGGCTTTGCCCGTTTTTACCCGCCATAAAAATATCAGGCGCCGTTACTGCCGATCGCCTCCACCGGACAACCTTCCATCGCCTCTTTCGCCAGCTTCTGCTCCTCGACACTTTCCGGTTGCTTGTAGACAAAAGAGTAGCCCCCATCGTCATTCCGCTTAAAGCTGTTCGGTGCTGTTTCGCGACAAAGATCGCAATCAATGCACTGGTTATCTACGTAGTAGGCTCCCGCGATGTTTTCGGGGTAGCGGTTAGCGGTATCGGCCATGGTCGTTATTCTCCTCTTCGATGGATTCTTTTTTTAACCGACCGACCCCTCCATCTCGAGGTCGATCAGCCGTTTCAGCTCCACACTATATTCCATCGGGAATTGGCGGACGAGTTCATTGACGAACCCGTTCACGCTCAGACTCATCGCCTGGCCTTCCGACAATCCCCTTTGCTGCATGTAAAAAATCTGCTCGGCACTCACCTTCGAAACACTCGCTTCGTGCTGAACGGAATTGCCTTCTCCCCGTGTCACAATCGCAGGGTAGGTATCCGTCCTCGATTCCGTATTGATCAACAAGGCATCACACTCCGTGTTGTTCTTACACCCCTTCAAATGTCGCGGGATGTGAACCAATCCTCGGTAGGTGGCCCGACCCGACCCGATCGAAATCGATTTCGAAATAATATTCGAGGTCGTCTCATCTGCCGCATGAATCATCTTCGCACCCGTATCCTGATGCTGCCCGTTGTTCGCTAAAGCGATCGAAAGAACTTCGCCCCGTGCCTTCCGCCCTTTCAAAATCACTCCGGGATACTTCATCGTCAAACGCGAACCAATGTTGCAATCAATCCACTTGATCTCCGACTCTTCATGCGCCAATCCACGCTTCGTCACCAAATTAAAAACGTTCGGGCTCCAGTTCTGCACCGTGATGTACTGGAGTTTCGCCCCCTTCATCGCCACCAGCTCGACCACCGCACTATGCAAGGTCACCGAATCAAACTTAGGCGCCGTACAACCTTCCATGTAGGTCAACTCCGCCCCCTCATCCACTATGATCAAAGTCCGCTCAAACTGCCCAAAGTTTTCCGCATTGATTCGGAAGTAGGCCTGCAGAGGATGCTTCACCTTCACCCCCTTAGGAACATAGATAAACGAGCCCCCCGAAAAGACCGCACTATTTAAGGCGGAAAACTTATTATCCGCCGTAGGAATCACCTTCCCAAACCACTTCCTAAAGATCTCAGGATGCTCCTTCAACCCCTCTCGGCTTCCGACAAAGATCACCCCTTGCTCCGCCACCGCCTTCTTAATGTTTGAGTAGGCCGCCTCACTGTCGAACTGCGCCTCCACCCCCGCCAAAAATGCCCTCTCCTTCTCCGGAATTCCCAACCTCTCAAAGGTCCGCTTCACATCATCGGGCACCTCATCCCAAGTCCGCTTCGGCTTTGCCCCTTTTGATAGGTAGTAGCGAAAATCATCAAAATGAATATTCTCCAGATCCTTGCTCGCCCAATGAGTCGGCAGCGGCTTCTCCCGAAATATCCTCAGGGCTTTCTTTCGAAACTCGCGAACCCAGTCCGGATCTTCTTTCACCTCACAAATGTAATCGATCGTCTTTTCTGTCAGGCCCGTCCCAGCATCAAATGCGTAATCCTCGGGATAGGAAAAGTTTCCCTCATCCTGATCAATCTTTAGGTCCGGTTTTTCTAAGGTTGTTGCTTCGCTCATATTTTTAGACAGTCGCTAGGTTTTCCACCCAGTCGTACCCTTTCTTTTCCATTTCCAAGGCAAGTTCCTTCGGACCGCTCTTCACGATCCGGCCATCGACCATCACGTGCACCACGTCGGGCACGATATAATCCAGCAAACGCTGGTAGTGGGTGATCACCAGAATCCCCATCTTCGGTCCCCGCAAGCTATTCACCCCGTGGGAGACAATCTTCAGAGCATCGATGTCTAATCCCGAGTCGGTTTCATCCAACACCGCATACTTCGGCTCCAGCATCGCCATTTGTAAAATCTCATTCTTCTTCTTTTCCCCTCCCGAAAATCCATCATTCACCGCCCGAGAAGTGAAAGATCGATCGATCTTCAACAGATCCATCTTTTTGTAGAGCTCGTTGTAGTACTCCACCGCATCGACCTCCTGCCCTTCAGGACGCCGCGCATTCAATGCTGCCCGCATGAAATTCGCAATTGTCACCCCAGGAATCTCGCTGGGGTACTGAAATGCTAGAAAGAGACCCTCCCGCGCCCGCACGTCTGGATCCAAACCCAAAATCGTTTTTCCATCCAACAAAACATCTCCCCCCGTCACCTCATAATCTGGATGTCCCGCCATCACTTTAGCCAAGGTGCTCTTGCCCGACCCGTTCTTTCCCATAATCGCGTGCACCTCGCCCTTCGGCACAGTCAGATTCAATCCATGGAGAATTTCTGTCCCGTTAATGGCCGCCTTCAGTCCTTTAATTTCCAGAGTGCTCTTCATTTTGTTTTTCCTTTTTCCAGATGCCCTCGAAAAACCAGTTCCACCGAATCGGCGCTGTAGTTTCCGGGCAACACCTTCACCAAATCCTTCATCATCCCCTCCGGCACTGGCACATCGTAGACCCGCCCCGTCTCCCGACAGTGAAAATGGGCATGCGGGGAAAGATTCGGACAGTACCGCGTCGGTTCCCTCTCAATATTCACCTGCTTGACCAGCCCGCAGGTCACCAGCGCTTCCAAACAATTGTAGACCGTGGCCATCGAAATCGTCGGCATCCTTGATTTTGTCCGCGTGTACACCTCGTCCGCCGTCGGATGATTCCGTTCGTCCAACAAAATACTGAAGACCATCTCCCGCTGGGGAGTTGTTCGCTGACCCGCGTGATCCAAGGCATCACTCAGGGCGCCTCGATCCATCTGCTTAAGGGTCTTCATCGACACGCCAATATAGTTTAGAATTATTCTAAATCAAATTCAAAATAGAGGCCTTAGAGATTGAGTATTTCAAGTGCCTAATATTCAACTACTTGAAGTTGAATTGGCTCTTTTACGATCCGACCAAACCTTACAAATCCCCTTCATCCGAGAGAGAATGTAGTAGGTAGTCTGACTCCTCACCCGCACCAACTGCGCCCCCACTATCTTTGGCACAAAGTCACTCGCCAACTCCATCACCGCCATCGGTGTCACCCCCTCCAACCCTTTACACAAAATCGCCGCCATCGCTTTGGTCAGCGTCTGCACCTGCGGTCCCAGCGTCATCCGAAAATGACTCCGCCCCTCCCCATCCACCTGCAAAAAAACCCCCACCGTATCCGCGCACTCCTCGTCCTTTCGCACATCCTCCAAATCAAACTTCTCCCCATCCTTGGGTTCGAAATTTTTTGTCGTCAGGCTGTAAGAAACCAAACTCTCTCTCTTCTCCTCGTCCGGCAAATGCTCGAACAGCTGGACAATCTCCTGAAGTTTTTCGGGATATTCCATATTCAAACTTTCGACCTAGCCACGGCATCCTTCTTCGTCCACTCCCAAAGCCGATCTAGCTCCGCCGCCAAATCTTTCTTGGCCTTTTCCAGATCCTCATTCACCGCCACTCTCTGCTTTCCGAAAAAGTAGCACTTCATCTTCGGTTCCGTGCCCGATGCTCGCACCGCCACCCGATATCCCTCTCCCAAATCAAACATCAACATCCGCTCCTTCGGAATCTCCTTCCCATCCACATCCCGATGCAAACCCTTCTCATAATCCTGCACCCCCACCACCTTCCTCCCTCCCCACAACTCTGGCGGACTCTTCTGATAACTACCCACCGCCTGCGCAATCTGCTTCGCCCCCTCAGCCCCGGGCATCTCCAATGTCCCCAACTTCTCCAAATAAAGCCCATGCTTCCGATAAATTTCGTCCATCTCCTCCAATAAGTTCCGCCCCTGCGACTTTGCCCACGCCGCCACCTCGACCAACATCAATGCCGCCCCATTCGCATCTTTGTCCCGCACAAAATCCCCACCGCTGTACCCGTAGCTCTCCTCCCCACCGAAAACAAAAAAGGTGCTCTTCTCCATCCTTCTCTTTCTCCACTCCTCCGCCCCCATCTTGCCCCTACCCCCCGCCTCCTTTTCATACACACCCAACTTCTCTCCAATATATTTAAATCCGGTTAACGTCTCCACACACTTCATCCCAGCCGATCTCGCCAACTCCTTCTGCAAATCCGTGGTCACAAAAGTTTTAATCAAACAACAGCTCTTCTCCTGCCCAGGTGGAATCCAGCCCCGTGCCCGCATCCGCTCCATCCGATACGCCGCCAATAACGACCCGATCTGGTTCCCCGTCAACAGTGGGTAATTTCCACTCCCATCCCGTACTGCCACCCCCATCCGATCCCCATCCGGATCGGTCGCCACCACCAAATCCGCCTTCTCCCTCTTCGCCTGCTCAATCCCCATCGCCAACGCCTCCCCATTCTCGGGATTGGGGGACTTCACCGTCGGAAATCTTCCATCCCCCACCGCTTGCTCTTTTACCAACGAAACCTTCACCCCCGCTCTCTCCAATAAATGGGGCGCAATTCTCGCCCCCGTTCCATGCAAAGGCGTAAACACCACCCGCAAATTAGTCCCCTCTTTTTTCAACATCTCCCCCTCAATCACCAACTCTTGCAAAGCCTCCAGATAAGCCTCATCGATCTCCTTACCGATCCTCACCACCTTTCCGCCCGCCTTCGCCTGCGGATTCACCTCAGGCTCAAGTACCGACTCCACCTCCCGAATAATTCCCGAAGCGTGCGGCTCCACAATCTGTGCCCCATCCGAAAAATAAACCTTATACCCATTATCATGGGACGGATTGTGACTCGCCGTCACCACCACCCCCGCCTGTGCTCCCAAATATCGCACCGCAAAAGAAAGCTCAGGCGTCGAACGATCCTCCGTAAAAAGATACGCCGTCCCCCCAGCCGCCACCACCGTTCTCGCGGCCAACTCCGCAAATTCATTCGAGAAAAATCTCGTGTCATGCGCAAACACCACGCTCGGCACTTCCTTCGGAAAAGATTTTTTCAAATAATTCACCAACCCCTCCGTCGCCCTCGCCACATTTTCATAATTCATACAGTTCGTTCCCACCGCCGGAAACTCTGGCCTACCCAACTCCCCCACCCTGCCCCTCTCCGCCTCTGTCACCACCTGCCCAATCGTTCGCCCACGTAGCCCTCCCGTCCCAAAGGCCAACCTCCGAAAAAACCGATCGCTCAACTCTCCCCACTCCCCCGCACCCACCAGTGCACCCAAACTCACCTGCTCCAAACTCCCCTTTTTCCCACCCGCGAAGGTTCTCTTTATATTTTCCCCCGATTCAGCCGAAAGATGGCCCGCCACCACCGCCCCACTCACTTGATCAACTATTTTGTCGTTCCCCATAATCCCTTCTACCCAACCCACTCTTTCTAGGCGAGATTCCAATCCGAGGTTTCGCTCGCACCCCCTGCACCCCCTCCGCTATCCCCAATCTATGCCCCTACGCTGGTTCGTACGAGGAGACCTCGATGGCCTCGTCGGTCTCTTCATCGACAACCTTCTCCTCCTGTTCCTCATTCTTTCCCTCGTCCCGCCCGTCTGCGGTATCCCCGTTGAAATCGTTGTCTCCCATATCCTGCCCGCCGCCGCCCTCTCCATCCTCGTCGGAAATCTCTTCTATGCTTGGCAAGGTCGTCGCCTCGCCCTTCGCACCGGTCGTACCGATGTCACCGCCCTCCCCTTCGGCATCAATACCGTCAGCCTCATGGCCTACCTCTTCCTCATCATGGGTCCACTCTGGCAGAAAACCCACGACGCCGATCTCGTCTGGAGCGCTGGCATCTTTGCCTGCTGGGTCGGCGGAATTCTCGAACTCCTCGGCGCCTTCCTCGCCGATCCCCTTCGCCGCTGGCTTCCCCGCGCCGCCCTCCTCGCCCCTCTCGCGGGTATCGCCCTCACCTTCATCGCCATGCCTTTTGTTTTCAAAATTTATGCCAACCCCGCCATCGCCCTCTTTCCCATGCTCCTCGTTCTTTTCGCTTACGCCGGAAAAATTCGCCTCCCTCGCGGGATTCCTGCAGGACTCGCCGCAATTCTTCTCGGCACTCTCGTCGCCTGGACTCTCCACCGCTTCGGACTCGCCCCCACTCCTCCACCTGTGCCCACTTCCCCGCTCGGCTTCTATCTCCCTCATCCCGCTTTCGATAAACTCTTCGCCTTTTTCCAACGCGAAGGCGCCGGGGCCTTCTTCTCCGTCATCTTCCCCATGGCCCTCTTCAACGTTATCGGCTCCCTCCAAAACCTCGAAAGCGCCGAAGCCGCCGGCGACCGCTACGCCACCCGCTCCTCCCTCTCCGTCAACGGACTCTCCACCCTTCTTGCCGCTTTTCTCGGCAGCCCTTTTCCCACCACCATCTACATCGGCCATCCAGGATGGAAAGCCATGGGCGCCCGCACCGGTTACTCCACCGTCAACGGCATCCTCCTCGCCCTAATTTGCCTCTCAGGCGCCACTGGACTCGTCCTCCGCTTTATCCCCCTCGAAGTCACCCTCGGCATTCTTCTTTGGATCGGAATCGTCATCACCGCCCAAGCCTTTACCGATACTCCCGCCAAACACGCCCTTGCCGTCGCCGTCGGACTCATCCCTTGCCTCGCTGGCTGGGCCGCTCTCATTGTCGAAACAACCGTCCGCTCCGCTGGCTCCTCCATCTCCCTCGTCGCCACCCAATCCAGCGGCGACCTCGTCATCTCAGGCCTCTTTGCCCTTAGCCAAGGCTTCCTCCTATCCAGTATCCTCCTCGCCGCCATGGTAGCTTTTTTCATCGACCACCGTTTCCTGTCCGCCGCCAGCGTCGCCCTCGTTTCCGCCGCCCTCTCCAGCCTCGGGCTAATCCACGGAGTCACCTTAACCCCCGAAGGCGCCCAAGCCCTTACCGGTTGGTGGGTCTGCCCCTCATTCACTCTCGCCTACATCGCCACAAGTCTCGTGCTCTTCGGACTATTTTTTCTCCATCGCACAAATCCTCGCGAAGAGACCCACCCTTAAGGATTTTAATTTGAAAAAACCCCCCAAATACCTTTGCGAACGATGCACCAACTGCTGCCGCTGGCCTGGCGATGTCAAAGTCAGTGATTCCGAAATCAGCGCCATCGCCTCTTTCCTCAAAATGAAACAAGACCTCTTCATCGAAAAATACACCCGCCTCCGCTCCGACCGACGTGGCCTCTCCCTCATCGATCAGCCCGATGGCGCCTGCATCTTCCTCGAAGGTCAAGATTGCCAAATCCAATCCGTCAAACCCGACCAGTGCCGTGGCTTTCCCAACGCCTGGAACTTCCCTGGCTGGCGCGATATCTGCCAAGCCACCGAAATCGTCTAAACCTTCTCCCCCGCATATTCCCGATACCAATCGACAAACTTTTTCATCCCGTCCTCAATCGTCGTTCTCGGCCGAAACCCCACCGCTTCCACCAAATCATCCACCTTCGCCGAGGTCGCTAAAACATCCCCCGCAGGAACAGGCTTCATCACCACCTTCGCCTTCTTCCCCGTCGCCGTTTCAATTGCCCGCACAAAACGCTGCAACTCCACCGGTTGGTTATTTCCAATATTGTAAATTCGATACGGGGCCAAACTCGTCGCAGGGTCTGGCTTACGCCCATCCCACTCAGGATTGCCCTTCGCCGGTTTGACCGTCAAACGAGCCACCGCCTCCACAATATCGTCCACATAAGTAAAATCTCGCAGCATTTTCCCTTCCCCATAGAGCTCGATCGCTTCGCCCTTCAAAATCGATTGAGTGAACTTGTAGTAAGCCATATCCGGCCTACCCCAAGGACCGTACACCGTGAAGAATCTCAATCCCGTGCACGGAATCCCATAGAGATGCGCATAAGAGTGCGCCATTAACTCATTCGCCTTTTTCGTCGCTGCATACAACGAAACCGGATGATCCACATTGTCCCTCTCCGAAAAAGGCAGACTCTGATTCAGCCCATAAACCGAACTAGAACTCGCAAAGATCAAGTGACCCGTCTTCTCCGCCCGACAAGCCTCCAAAACATCCAACATCCCTTCTAAATTACTCCGCGCATAGGCGTGGGGATGAGTCAAACTATACCGCACCCCCGCTTGCGCCGCCAAATGCACCACCACCTCAGGCTTCACCTCCTGCCAAATCTTTTCCACGCCCGTCCGATCTCCCAAATCTACCTTCAAAAATCGAAACTCAGGACTTCGTCGCAACCTTGCCAACCGCGCCTCTTTTAATTTCGGATCATAGTAATCATTCAGATTGTCCAACCCCACCACCCGATCTCCTTGACCCAGAAGACGCTCACTCAGGTGATAGCCAATAAATCCCGCCGCTCCCGTCACCAGCACTGTCCGACTCATGCCACCTCCATTCGAAACCATTCCATCCGATCTCCATCAAACTCAAACCAACCCCGAAATTTTTCTCCCGCCAACAACCGCGGCATCCACTGCTCGTCGTCCGCCCACATCCGTCCATAGGGAATCTCACTCGTCGAACACCAGAAAGGCTTCGCCTCATCCGTCTCCCGCAACTCCCCCGTCCAACCCGACGCCCGATAGAGCTCCACATGCAGAGAGTACCCGTCTCGGAATTGAAAACTTAACTCCCCCGCCCACTCCATTCCGGTCGGTGTGAGCCCCACCTCCTCCTGCGTCTCCCGTATCGCCCCCTGCTCCGCCGTCTCCCCCACCTCGATCCTCCCCCCTGGTCCATTCACTTTGCCCGCCCCCAACCCACGCTTCTTCTCAATTAACAAAATTTTACCATTCTCAATTATAAAACAAAGCGTTCCCTTCTCCCGCGGCTTCCAATTCGCCCCATCCACCCTTTCGCGGGTCTCGCCGACTGGGGAAGGTGACATCGCTTTACCTTATCGCACCGAATCACTCGATCGGTCTTTCGCCATCAGTTTTTTTCGCGCATCTTCCAAAAGCTTCTTCTCCGCCGCAGTCAAAGATCCCATTCCTTCCCGAGAAATCTTTTCCAGAATCGGATCCACTTTTTCTAAGGGCAACACTCCCACCACCTTTTTCCCTACACTACTCTTCGCTTTGCCCGCTTTTTTGCGCCGAGACGGAAAAGAAATGGTCGGCCAATCTACCCCACCCCGCCGTACCCAACCCACCGCCAAAACCGCCGTAGCCCACAACTGCACCCCGCCCGACCAGTCCCGCCCCGCAAAATAGGTCAAACTGTACACCGCCAATAAAATCCATCCCACCCAACGCGCAGACAAACCAATGAAAAATTGCGCACCAGGATGCAGAGCGCAAAAAGCCAAAAACACCGCGAAGCTTATCGTACTCGAGCCTGCCAAAACCCCCGAACCCAACCACGGCGCCAAACCCGCCAAAAATAACGCCGGCACCACCGCCAACGCCACGTAAAGCCACCCCAGCGGCTTCCGCCCAATCGCCGACTCCACCTCCCGCCCAAACCAGAAAAACATCAGCATCTCCATCGCAAACCAGATTCCTTCCTGCCGAATATCATGAACAAAAGGATAGGTCAGCAAGGTCCAGACATGGCCTTCCTGCAACGCTGCTGGAGTAAATGCCGCTGCAGTCACCCACCCCCCAAGTCCCGAGGCCGTCAGAATCGCCCCCACCGCCATCGCCGCCGTGTGCACCCCCACCAGAAGAATAGTTAGATCTACTCGCACCGCGCCGATCGTAAAAATCGGACCCTCTGCCCCTTCCCACCTCTGCCATGGATTAGACCAAGCCATTCTTAAAATACTATTGGGCTAAATCTTCTGCGGAGCAAGCCGAGCAGATCAGATCTGATACTCGTTCAGCTTTCCCTTGGCCGCCAGTTTGGCTTGTACT
Source organism: Verrucomicrobia subdivision 6 bacterium (assembly GCA_947441075.1). GTDB lineage: Bacteria > Verrucomicrobiota > Verrucomicrobiia > Methylacidiphilales > Verrucolacustridaceae > Verrucolacustris. Next base: position 7,793 of record CANESK010000012.1, on the reverse strand, counting down.
CTCTCCGCCAACCGCGCCAACGACTCTGCCTGCAAAACTTTCCAAGCCGCCTGCTCCGCATCCTTTTGTAGATTTCCCCACACTTCGCCTACCGCATCTCCACGCTTCTCCGAGGGACTCCCCCCTTGACCATCCACCCAAGCCACAATCTCCCCCATGCGAATCTTATCTGCCGCCCGCGCTAACTCGTAACCACCCCCCGCACCCCGCCGGCTCACGATAAATCCCCCCTTACGCAAAAGCCGTAACACCTGCTCCATAAACTTAGCCGGTGTCCCCGACATCTGCGCCAAGGCCGCCGCGTGCTTCACCTGACCACTTCCCCCCTCCAAGGCCAAAATCACCAAAGCCCTTACCGCATACTCCGTCGTTCGTGTCGCTGCCATCCCCCCATCGTCCCGAGGGTTATTCCCCACGTCAACCCCGCCGATCCGCGCATCCCGTTGCCAAGCCCAACGCGCGCATGTAATCTGAGAACAATGAAAGCGGAAAACGGAAATGCCACCCCGGCTCCGGAAACCGATTCGGGGATCGTCATCACCAGCCGGGTTCGCCTTGCTCGTAACGTTAAGGATTTTCCCTTCCCTGGCTGGCTCAAAAAAGCCGATCGCCTCAAACTCCTCGAACAGATCCAGCCCGCCGTCGCCGACCTCGCCCCCATGCGCCCCGCGAAAGTTTCCGTCGCCATGGAAACCCTTACCCCACTCGACAAACAACTCCTCGTCGAGAAACACCTCATCAGTCGCGAACACGCCGCCAAAAACGCTGGGAGCGGCCTCGTGGTCAACGGCGACGAAAGCCTCTCGGTCATGATCAATGAAGAGGACCACATTCGCCTCCAAGCCCTCCAGCCAGGCTTCCATCTCCTCGAAGCCTGGGATGCCGCCGACAAACTCGACACCGCCTTAGAAGAAAAACTGGAGTACTCCTTCTCCCCCTCCCTCGGCTACCTCACTGCCTGCCCCACCAACGTCGGCACTGGGATGCGCGCCTCCGCCATGCTTCATCTCCCCGGCCTCGTCCTCGGCGAGCAAATCAACCAAGTGATTAAGTCAGTCAACCAACTTGGCCTCGCCGTTCGCGGTCTCTACGGAGAAGGAACCGAGGCCCTCGGCAACCTCTTCCAAATCTCTAACCAAACCACCCTCGGCGAATCAGAGCGCCAAATCCTCGATCGACTCCTCAAAGTTGTCCGCCAACTCATCGAACTGGAAACCAACGCCCGCCAGAAACTTGTCCAAGAAAAATCCCGCATGCTCGCTGATCAGGCAGGCCGCTCCTACGGGATCGTCCTCCATGCCTACTCCATCTCATCAAAAGAAGCCCTCAATCTCCTTAGCCTCCTACGCCTCGCCACCGATCTCGCTCTCCTCCCCGCCAGCCTTAAGCCAAAACTCGATGCCCTGCTCATCTCCACCCAACCCGCCCACCTCCAACAAGCTTCCCAAAAGAAACTCGGCGCCGAAGAACGCGATGCCTGCCGCGCGGATCTCCTCCGCGAGAAACTCAAAGGCGTCGCCGAACCCGCTATGCGTAAATTGCACCTCTAACCATCTTGAGTTAGCTTAAATCCCGTGAACAATTTCACCCCACGCGCCCAACAGGTACTCGCCCTCGCCCGCAAAGAGGCCGATCGGTTTAACCACAACTATGTCGGCACCGAACATATCCTTCTCGGCCTGATCAAACTCGGCCAAGGCGTCGCCGTCAATGTCCTACAGAAAATGGGTCTCGACCTCGAAACCGTTCGCATGGAAGTCGAAAAACAAGTCGGTACCGGTCCCGATACCAAAATCACTGGGAACATTCCCTACACCCCCAGAGTCAAAAAGGTCCTCGCCCTCGCCAGCAAAGAAGCCAAAGCCCTCCACCACTCCTACGTCGGCACCGAACATATCCTCCTCGGTCTTCTCCGCGAAGGTGACGGCGTTGCCGCCCGCGTCCTCAAATCCCTCGAGGTCGATATCGAACGCGCCCGCCAAGAAGTCCTCAAAGAACTCGATCCCAATTTTGAGGAAGGCGCCGAACCCGCAGGCGGACTCGAGGAATCTACCCCCGCCGAATCCTCCACCAGCGGAGCCTCTGGTCCTTCCCGCAAGGACGTCAAAACCCCCGCTCTCAAAGCCTTCGGCCGCGACCTCACCGAACTCGCCCGCAAAAATGAACTCGATCCCGTCATCGGTCGTAAAAACGAAATCGAACGAGTCGTCCAGATTCTCTGTCGCCGCACCAAAAATAATCCCGTCCTCATCGGTGAAGCTGGCGTCGGTAAAACCGCCATCGTCGAAGGCCTCGCCCAAGAGATCGCCTCGGGCAACGTTCCAGAAATTCTCCGCGATAAAAAAGTCATCACCCTCGATCTCGCCCTCATGGTCGCAGGCACCAAGTACCGCGGGCAGTTCGAGGAACGCATCAAAGCCGTCATGGAAGAAATTCGTAAACTGAAAAGCGTCCTCCTCTTTATCGACGAACTTCATACCCTCGTCGGCGCCGGCTCAGCCGAGGGCGCTATGGACGCCTCCAATATCATTAAACCTGCCCTCTCCCGCGGCGAACTGCAGTGCATCGGCGCCACCACCATGAACGAGTACCGAAAATATATCGAAAAGGACTCCGCCCTCGAACGCCGTTTCCAAACCGTCCGCGTCGACGCCCCCTCCATCGATGAGGCCATCGCCATCCTCCACGGCCTCCGCCCCAAGTACGAAGCCCATCACCATGCCAAAATCTCCGATGATGCCCTCGCCGCCGCCGTTCGTCTCAGCGAGCGCTATATCACCGGTCGCTACCTCCCCGATAAAGCCATCGATGTCATGGACGAAGCTGGCTCCCGCTGCCGTATCGCCGCCAGCCTACGCCCTGCCGAATTTAAAACCTCCGCCGCAGAAATCGAAACCATTCGTGCCGAAAAAGAAGCCGCCATTAAGGCTCAAGATTTTGAACGGGCCGCCGCCCTTCGCGATCGCGAAAAAGAATCCACCACCAAACTCGAGGCCGACCTCGATGCTTGGCACAAGAAACGGGACGAAATCATCGTCGATGTCGGAGAAGAAGACGTCAAACACATCATCTCCAAGTGGACAGGCATCCCACTCACCCGTATGGAAGAGGCCGACCTTTCAAAACTCCTCACCCTCGGCGATGACCTCCAAACCCGCGTCATTGGCCAAGTCGAAGCCGTTCAGGCCCTAGCCAAAGCTCTCCGCCGCTCCCGTGCCGATCTCAAAGACCCCAAACGTCCCATCGGCTCTTTCCTATTCCTCGGCCCAACCGGCGTCGGAAAAACCCATCTAGCCAAAGCCCTCGCCGAGGAGGTCTTCGGCGAGAAAGATGCCCTCATCCAACTCGATATGTCCGAATACATGGAGAAGTTTAACGTCTCCCGCCTCATCGGTTCCCCCCCAGGATACGTCGGCTACGAAGAGGGCGGACAACTCACCGAAAAAGTCCGCCGTCGCCCCTACTGCGTCGTCCTTTTTGATGAAATCGAAAAAGCCCATCCTGATGTTTGGAATGTTCTCCTGCAAATTCTCGAGGACGGCCAAATCACCGATAGCCTTGCCCGCAAAATTGATTTCAGAAACACCATTATTATCATGACCTCCAACGTCGGAGCCGAACTCATCCGTAAAGGCAGCACCATGGGCTTCGGCACCCCCATCCAAGAACAAGACTACGCCGTCATTAAAGAAAAAATTCTCGGTGAAACGAAGAAAACCTTCAAACCCGAGTTTCTCAATCGACTCGATGACCAGATCGTCTTCCACTCTCTTACCCGCGAAGACCTAAGCAAAATCGTCTCTCTCGAAGTCACCAAAGTCGCCGCTCGTCTCAAAGACAAGGGAGTGGTCATCGAACTCAATGCCGAGGCCTCCGCCTTCCTCATCGAAAAAGGCTACGAGCCCGTCTACGGCGCCCGTCCCCTTCGCCGCGCTATCGAAAGATTCCTCGAAGATCCCATTGCCGAAGAAATCATTCGCGGCAAAATTAAAGCAGGCGACCGCGTTGTCGTCGGTGCCAACAAAGAGGCTCTCACTTTCACCACCACCACACCCCCTGCCCCTGCCACTCCCGCCACCACCGCCACCACCTGAACACCTCTCCGGATCACGCCCAGCGCGTCCGCCACCTCTTCGGCGAACTCGCTCCCTCCTACGACTTCCTCAATCGCCTTTTCAGCCTCGGCCTCGATATCGGTTGGCGTAGGAAACTCGCCTCCTCCGTTGCCTCCCACTATCCACAAAAAGTTCTCGATCTCGCCTGCGGATCAGGCGATGTCGCCCTTCTTCTTCAAAAAGCTCTTCCCAACGCAGAAATCATCGGCCTCGACTTCTCTCCCCCCTTGCTCGCCCAAGCCAAGGCCCGCGGAGTCAAACAAACCATCGAAGGTGACGCCCTCCAACTGCCCTTCCCTAAAAATCATTTTTCCGCCGCCACCCTTGCCTTTGGCCTGCGCAACTTTGCCGACCGCGCTCGCGGGCTCAACGAGATCAATCGAGTGCTGTCCCCAAACGGAATTTTCGCTCTTTTGGAATTTAGCCCACCCCCTCCTCCCTGGAATCTTTTCTGGAATTTTTATCTATTCCACCTTATGCCTCGGGTCGCACAGCAGGTGGCACAACAAGGCGACGCTTTCCGCTACCTCGCTAAAAGCATTTCTGAGTTCCCCACCCCACCAGCCCTCAACCAAGAACTGCAGGCCTGTGGACTCAAACTCCTCTCAACCCGTTCCATGTCTCTGGGCCTCGTCCGTCTCACCATCACTCAAAAGCATTAGCCTCCGGCTAGAATAGTTTTATACCTTGGAGGTATGGGGATTGGTCCCCCTCTGACCAACCCCTGACCTATCCTTCTTTCGCCTCCGGCTAGAATAGTTTTATACCTTGGAGGTATGGGGATTCGAACCCCAGACCTTCTCATTGCGAACGAGACGCTCTACCAACTGAGCTATACCCCCAATGAAAAAATTACTTTAATTCCTTAACCCATCATTTCAAGTCCACCGATCAGTCTAGTGCCTTCAGCCTTAGGCCTTATTACAACTGATGTTCGTTTTCTAAGAACCCACGCAAATGCCGGATCCGCGTCGGATGACGCATCTTCCTCAGCGCCTTCGCCTCAATCTGCCGAATCCGCTCCCGCGTTACCTTAAATTGTCGCCCCACCTCCTCCAACGTCCTCGAATACCCGTCCACCAACCCAAACCGCTGCTCCAGTACCGCCCGTTCCCGATCCGTAAGACTATCCAACACATCCTTAATCTTCTCCTTCAACATCGAATACGCCGTCATGTCCGACGGGTTCTCCGCACTCTTGTCCTCAATGAAATCTCCAAAGGTCGTGTCGTCGCTATCTCCCACCTGCGCCTGCAACGAAATCGGCTGTTGGGCCATCTTCAAAACTGCCCGTACCCGCTCCACCGGCATTCCCGTCTCATCCGCTACCTCCTCAGGCGTCGGCTCCCTCCCAAACTCCTGGACCAACTGCTTCTGCACCCGCATCAACTTGTTGATCGTCTCAATCATGTGCACCGGAATACGAATCGTCCGCGCCTGATCCGCAATACTTCGCGTGATCGCTTGCCGAATCCACCACGTCGCATAGGTCGAGAACTTATACCCTCTGCGGTATTCAAACTTCTCCACCGCCTTCATCAACCCCATGTTCCCCTCTTGAATCAGATCCAAGAACGATAAGCCGCGGTTCGTATATTTCTTCGCAATCGAGATCACCAACCGCAAATTCGCCTCAACCATCTCCGTCTTCGCCCGCATCGCCTTCCGCACCCACTCGCGCAAATCGCGGTGATGCGCAAAGAATTCTACCTGCGAAAGCCTCGACCCGTGCTCGATCTCTTCAATCTCCTCCTTGAGCGTTTTCCGCCTCCCCTCGTGCACCCGACTGCGTGACTTCCCTTTAATCAAAGCCTCCAACTCGGACGTCTTTTCCTGCAACTGGCGATGAACATTGTCCGAAACCAAAATAAACTCTTCCAACACTTTCTGCTTAAAAAAGAACTTCACGAAGAGTTTTTCCGCCGACTCTTGCAGTTTGCCCAGCTCGTTCGCCACCCGATGACGTGCCACCGCCGATTTCGCATCAGCCACCCGAGCGTACACCTTGTGCGCCTTCTCGTGCGTCGCATGCAACTGCTTCACCAGGGTCTTCAGCATCGTCATGTACTTTTCCCGACCCTCAATCTTTTTATCCTGAATCACCCGATCAAAACGTTCCCGCGAGTTCAGTAACTTCTCTCCCAGCGAGATATACTCCTTGGCGATAAACCCAAACTTGTGCAAATGCACCACCGCCCCGATATCCGACTCCTCAATCCGCTTCGAAATCTCCACCTCTTGTTCCCTGGTTAAAAGCGGTACTTGCCCCATTTGCCGCAAATACATCCGCACGGGGTCATCCAGAATGTCCAGCTTCTCTGGCTTTTCTTCTGCCACCACGATCTCACTGCCATCTTCCTCACGAGCCGGTTTCTTATACCGATCCACTTCACTCGCCTCGATTACATCGATTTCGAAATTCCGTAGGAAAATCAGTACCGCTTCCACCTGCTCAGGCTTCGTCACCGTCTCGGGCAACGCTTCATGCAAATCATCGTGCGTCAGATAACCCTGTTCCCGCGCCAACTTAATCAACTCCCGTAACCGCTCCTGCTTCTCAGGACTCTGCGCCCAAATCCCTAATCCATTGTTTTCAGTAGTGGGAGAACCATTCAGCGCTTCCTTTGCCTCAATCTCCGCTGCCGCCAACTCGGCCGCCGAAGGTTCATCTGGAGAGGTCACCGCCTCCACCTTTCCTTTTATCTTGGCTCGGGAAGCGGGCAATTTAGGCGACTTGCTCGCCTTGCTTTTCGTGATCTTTTTCATGCGTGAAGGAGGCGATATTTTATAGATTTATGCATCAGGGTAAACATTAAGCATTAGCTTTCGGAGCCCCCTGTGTCAAACGCGCCCTTCTCTTAAGCAGTTCTCCCTGTTGGCGAAGCACTTCCGCGGCGTCGGGATCCCCTTGACCCATCGATCTCAACCGCGCCGACAACCTCTCCGCCTCTCTCCTCAAAAAATCCCCCTCCAACCGCCCTGCCAACTTCTCCAGCGCTCCATCCCACCCCTCCTCCTGCAACTTTTCCCACATGCTCGCTTCTAATCCCGTCACAAAATCCTGCTCCTCCGCCGCCAAATGAGGCAATAGATCCGCCAACCCCGTCCACCCATCGTCCCGATACAAACCCCTCATTTTCAAATAAAGCTCCTCTCCTCCCAGATTCTTCAACCACTCCTCCTCCACCTTTCTTTCCACCTCAGGGAATTTTCCAGGCTGGCCCAGCACCAGCAAAAAAAGTTCCCGCATGACCGGGTGCATCTCCAGCGGTTTCGCTGCCTGAATCCCTGGCGTCTCTCTTTGTTCGCTCCTCTCAAGAATTTTTGCCGCCTGCCCCCTCGCCTTCTCCACCTCATCCATCACCAAACTTTCTCCCAAACCCAACCGCGACGCTGCCCGCACCACTAAACTCGCTCGACTCACCGCACTCCCCACCAAGCCCAGCAACTTGGCCACCGCTTCCACCACCCGCCTCCGCCCACCAGGACTCTCCCCCTCCTGCTTCGTCTGCCAATCCACAAAGAAATCTAGAAAATCTACCGCTTCGTCCAGCTTCCCCCGAAACGCCTCCGCTCCCCCTTTGCGAATCAGTGAATCCGGATCATCCCCCGCTGGCAAACGCACCACCTTCACCCCCAACTCTGCTTTAGCCAGCCCTCCCCAACCCTGCCCCCCTT
>CANESK010000011.1 GCA_947441075.1 Verrucomicrobia subdivision 6 bacterium | reverse complement strand
TGCCAGGAATCCACGCTGACCACCGCGATTTCCGTCACCGACAAAGGGGTAAAGCGCAAACGCTGATGCCACCACGCATTCAACTCTCCGTCCCCTAGGCGTGTTTCCCCCTGCATCGGTAATTTCTGCCCTGCCGTTTTCCACATTAGCTCTTCCAATCCCTCTGCGCTTTGCGCCTGTCCAACCGCCAGTGGTTCGGGAGTCGCCAAAAGCAGTCCTGTGGCGCGACCCAAAAGCCCTATCGCCACAATCCCTGCAATCGTCCAAGCCGTTCCCTTCCACCATGCCCGGTACCGGCAGAGCTCAATCATTCCATGAAAGAAAAAACTCACGCCCAGAAGGGCCGCCAGCACCGCCCCAGCGAAGGATCCCAGCAAGAGAGTTTGGCCCAGGAGAACCGCCGAAACCAGAGGGAGCTGGAATTTCTGCAGAAAAACCCCGCGCGCCGCTTTTTCTCTATCCCCTTTTTCCTGTTCCCACTCGGTTGGGTTGAGCCAGCGCCCCTCAAACTTCTTTTTTCCTGCGGCAAGTTCGGTTTTTTCTATATTCCACGGCCCAGCCAGAAGATTTATCTCATCCGCTCGCCCAACGAACTGCTTCTTCAGCGCCTCAAGCGCCGCAATCTGTTCCTCCACTTTCTCCGCAGAATAGGCAACCGTTGCGTCGTAGGGCTTGGGCATCGCTAGGGCTAATGCTTCCGCATAAGCCGCTTCGGCCTTGGCCAAAGCCTCGGGATCCTCCTCATTAGGTATTTTATCAAGACGTTCCTTCCATTTTTCTACCTCATCTTGAAGAACTTTTTCCAAAGCAGGGGCTTTTGCCTTCGCCTCGAGAAGGGCGCGAATCGCGGACACCGCCATTTCCCGAGTCACGATTTCATCGACCCGAGGCGAACCTGGTAGGCGCGCCAAAATACGCGCTTCTGCGACTTCTCGTACAGGCTCACTCTTTTCACGAAGAACCATCATTCCCGCTTTGGCTGTTTCCCATTCGCCCAGCACCATTTCAGGCGGAGCCTCCGGCTTGCCAGACTCAAAAAGCAAAAAGGTTGGCTCTGCCCGCAAATCAATCGCCCAAAGAAGCAGGAGGGAAACGATTAGCCGTACTTCTCGGCTTTGGCTCAAGCGCACAACTTCTGCGCCGCCGCGGCGATATCTTTTGGACCCATCCCAAAGTGATCGTACAACTCCCCCGCACTATAGGCCGAGCGTCCGAACTCGCCCCGCATGCCGATGGAAGCAGCCCGACAACTAATCCCAGCCAAGATCAACGCATGAAGAAGCATTGCCCCCATGCCTCCAACGATCTGGTGATCCTCCACTGTGACCACTTTGCCTCCCGCGTTTTGCACCGCTGGGCCGATCGTCTCCAGATCAGGGCGATTGACAAACGGATTGTCGATGACCGCAGCATGAATTCCTGCCTTCTCCAATCTCTCAGCCGCTTCTAGAGCGAGAGGTACCATCGGACCGCAAGCCACCAAGACCACATCCGTGCCCGCACGGAGAACTGTCGCCTTGCCCCAAGGATAACCTGCGGGCCTCTCTCCCACTTGAGCGGGAAAATCTTCTCGCCCAGCAAAGAAGAGCGCGCTTTCTCCGTTTTTCCCTGCCTGCACGTCCTTCGCAATTCTCTGAAAAGCGGCGAGCATTAGGGCCTCCGCTTGATTGGAGCAACTCACCGCAATCGCCAGAGTGTGCGGAATCGCACTGACCGCGGCAAAATAGGTCGTGGCTTCATGGGATGCTCCGTCAGCCGCATCCTGAAATCCCGCGTGGGTGAACGCTGTCACGATCGGCCCTTGGGAGAGCGCGGCCATAACCAGAGGCAGGTTGCCTTTGGTCACTCCAAACTGAGTAAAAGTGTCCGCGACGGGGAGAAACCCCGCTTTTGCCAAGCCCGTGCAAGTGCTGATCATGTTGGCTTCCGCCACTCCGATGTCGAAGGAGCGGCCTGGGACCGCTTTTTGAAACGCGGCCATCCCCGTAGACCCCGGCAAATCCGCGCTGATCGAAACCACGGGCAACCCAGCCTGTGCCGCCTTGATTGCCGCCCGCGCGAAACCCGCCTGCACTTTTTCTTTTTTTACCGCACTCGATCCTGCTTTTTTGGCCTCCTGCTTTTCTTCCCAGCCCCGACGCAAAGATTCCGCCCATTTTTTTAGATCGGGCGGAGTCTCTCCCCCCGTAATTTCGTCAACAAAGGGAATGATTTTCTCCCCGTCTTTCAGCGGGAATCCATGCCCACCCGAAGAGCTTTCCACCGTTGCCTTGACCCCATATCCCTTGACCGTTTTAACCCAAAGGCAAACCGGCCGACGCGGATCCCCTTTGGCCTCCGCCACCGCCTGCTCCACCGCTTGATAGACAACCTGAAGATTCTGTCCCTCCTTCACATGGCGAACGTTCCACCCCAGCGTAGCCAATCCAGCAAAGGTTGGTTCCATGGTGTAACTATCGACCGAGATGCGACCCGAAAGTTTGGTGTCGTTGTCGGAAACGATCAGAACGAAGGGGTTGATTTCATTGCGGCTCGCCAAGCCAGGGATAGCGGCGAATGCCTCCTTCGCTTCCCCCTCCATGCAGGCCCCGTCCGATATCACACAAAAAGTTAACCGGTCCCGATGGGCCAGCTTATCCCCCAGGGCCAGTCCTTGGGCCACGGGAATTCCCGAGCCCAGTGGGCCATTGCTAATAAAAACTCCTTCGGGATTCAAATGGCTTTCCCCGTGCCCAGTTAGCTTGCTCTCGATCGAGCGGAATTTTTTAAGGTCGTTGAAAGTCATCTCATCAAACCCGTATTGAGCTCGCAGAGCGTAAACCCCGTTTTCGGTGTGGCCCGCATCGTTAACAAAGTTGTAGGCCTCGTGCCACGGACGTCCTTTTTCCATAAACATCAGCCCATGAATCGCAGACATGATCTCGGCCAAAGCCGCGGGACCGCCCCAGTGACAAGCCGCTCCGCCAATCACTGCATGAGTATCCATCAACGCGATCAGCGCCCGAGTCATCACCGGATCAGCCAGAGTAACCTGATTGCCTGCTCCATTTTTTACGTGAGCGGGATATTTTGGCCCTTGCGACGGGGTCGGCGCTAAGCGGTTGGGAATCTTCAGCGGGCAAAGAGGCGGCGCCTCAACTGCTTGAACCGGTCCTACTTCAGTGGCCATAACTCGTCTCCTTCTTTTTTCTTTGGGTGAATCAAACGGGCGCAAATCGTATCGGGTTTGCTACGCTCTTGGCAAGACCTCCCCTTATTTCGTTCGACCCGAACCGGGGGAGATCTCGAGAATAACCCACGAATCGCTCCCCTGTGGGGGCCGATCATGCGCCGATGCGTACAAGACCTGACATTCCTTTGGCACAATTCTCCAAAACGCGTCCCGCCGAGTTTCGTCCAGCTCTTTCAGGGCATCATCCACTAGCAAAACTGGGGTGCGTCGCCTCACTTCACGAATCAGTTCCACCTCGGCGATTCGCAACGCCAAGCTCGCCGAGCGTCGCTGCCCCTCCGACCCAAATCGCGATAAACTCCGTCCTCCTAAACTAAAATCCCAGTCGTCCCGCTGCGGCCCCGTACAGTTGAGGCCTCGCTCTCTTTCCTGCTCCCAAAGCCGATCTCTTTCAGCCCCGGTTAAAGGAATTGGATCATCGGGTTGATAGGACACCCTCAGTTTCTCCGCTCCGGCCGTCAGCTCTCGATGAGCTTTTTCGAGGTGAGGCAAAAAGGTGCGTGCCAAAGCCTCCCGAGCGGGGCGGATGCTCGCTGCCAGCTCCGCTAGTGTGGTTGTCCACGCCTCCCACTCCTCCCGCGAAGCTTGGGGACGGCGAAGGAGAGCCGATCTTTGACGAGTGATCTCCCTCAATCGCCGAAATTCGGGAAGTCGGCTCGGCTCAATCTCGCTTAACAAAAGATCAAATCCTGCCCTCCGTTCTGCCGAACCCCCCTCAAGAACAACCGTGTCCCCCCCATGAGCCACCACCGTTAGGGCTCTCCCCCAAAACTCATCGGTCGTAACCCCAGCCCGCCCGTCCAACTCCAACTCTCGACCCGCATCCCGAAAAACCACCCCCAGCCGAACTGGCCCTGCTTCATCCGCCCAGGAGCCTTCGATTCGCCAACCTTCGGCCCCATGTTGGGTCAAGTCCCGCAAGGCGCGCGTCCGGAAGGATCGTAAGCGGGCGAGGACCGAGACCGATTCCAAAATAGTGGTTTTGCCCAGTCCATTTGCTCCCGCGAGCAAAACGCGCGATCCAAGGTTTTCTAGATCAAGAGCTGTGTGACAGCGTACCGAAGTAAGGCGGAGTCGGCGAAGCACGCCGCTCGGCTCAGGCGGTCCGCATCGGCATGATCACGTAGAGAAAAGGTTTGTTGTAGCGAATGACTCCGGGGCTGAGCTCATCGATAAAATCAAAATGGATTGTGTCGCTATCAATGTTTTTCAGCGGATCCGCCAAAAACTCCGGATTAAAGGCCATGGTAAACTCTTTCCCCTTATATTGAACGGGAATTGACTCATGGGCCTCACCCACATCGGGGGTATTCGCCGCAATTTCCAAGTTGTGTTTGCCAAAAGTCAGTTTGACCGAGTTGGTTTTCTCGCTTGAGAGCAAGGCCACCCGCCGAACGGAGTTAAGAAACAACTCCCGCTCTAAAGTAACCCGCTCTTTCGCTTCAGCGGGGATGACTTGACGATAGTTGGGATAATTACCCTCAACCATTTTGGCCGCGATCACGGTGTGCCCGAAAGAAAAGAGTATCTGATTTTCCAAAATGGCAAAGGAGACGTCATCCTTGTCCCCCAGAAGCCTCTGGAGCTCGTGCACCGCCTTGGCAGGCAGAATGAACTCCCGTTCGCCTGATTTCGGGAAGTCGAGCTCCTGATCCGCTAAGGCGAGTCGCCGCCCGTCGGTCGCGACCACTGTCAGCTTCCCCTCTTTCAAACAGATAAGCAGGCCATTGAGGACATACCGCTTCTCGTCGGCCGACATCGCGTAAGAGACCCGCTTCATCAGCTCCTTCAGCCCCTTTTGCTCTATCTTGTAAATCGGGTTTTTTTCTCCGCCTTTCGAAGGGAACTCAGGAATAGCGGGGAATTCATCCGAGGGCATCCCCATGATCTTAAAGAAGGCCGAGCCACACCGCATAGTTGCACCAAGCTTCCCGTCTACATCCAAAGTAAGCTCTTCTGACGGTAGCTCACGGATAATACTGAAAAGTCTTTTGGCAGGGAGTGTTACGGCCCCTTCTTTTTCGACGCCTGCTTCACAAGCCGTCCGAATGCCGATGTCTAAATCTGTAGCCGAGATCATCAACTGGTTTTTATCTGCCTTGAGCAAGAGATTATTCAAAATGCCGATGGGTGTCCTGGTGCCTACGACATTTTGGACTGCGGCCAGTGCACCAAGGAATTTTTGCTTTTGGAGGATGAGTTTCATATAGGTTCGTGAGTTAGAAGTTTGGGATAGATAGATATAGATTCAATACAACCATAATCATAAGCGAGTGGATAAGTCACGCGTTTTTGCCTAAGACGCGGCGGACGAGAGTTTTGCGCCAAGAATAAGCCACGAATAAAAAGGGTTTTAAATGCGCTTGTTGATTTGGAGAACTCCTTTTCACATGGATTCCGCATTGGTTATGCCCCTATTCACAGGACAAACGAATCTCCCTCTGTACTGGTGAGCAAGATGGGGTGAACCCGAGATTTCCACAGGAATAACTCGGAAAAAGTTTCCAGTAAGCGCCGAGAAAAAGATCGGTCGTGTTTGAGTTCGGTTGAGCGGTTCATAGGTTTGTATAGATAAAAAGAGGCCAATTGAACGGCGACGCACCTCCAGCCACACGAAAGTGGTTTGAGCCAATGCCAGACGGAGGAAGTGGCGCAGTTAGCGATCGGCAGGCTCTTCGAGCTTGTGGGTGAGCAGGCCCACCATTTGATGAAGCCGGTCATCGCCCTGCATCTTGGAGGTAATCGTCTTGCACGCGTGCAGTACGGTGCCGTGATCGCGACCCCCGAAGGACTCGCCGATTTCTTGCAGGCTCTTCCCAGTCATTTTGCGACTGAGATACATCGCAACCATCCGTGGGAGGGCGATGTGAGCCGGACGACGCTTGCTCGTCATATCTGCGATTCGCAGATCGTAGCCTTCGGCCACCCGGCGCTGGATCAACTCGATCGTTACGATCGGCTTGGTCTCTTGCTGGATGAAATCCTTGAGGAGCTCTTCCACTTGTACGGGAGTGATGTGACGATCGTGGAGTGCCGCCCAGGCAGCTACCCGATTCAAGGCGCCTTCGAGACGTCGGACGTTTGTCTTCACGCGCTCGGCGATGAAATGGAGCACCGATTCCCCCAGGCGAACCTGCATGGTGGAGGTTTTCTTGCGCAAGATAGCCAAGCGGGTCTCGATATCTGGCGACTGCAACTCTGCACTCAGCCCCCACTCGAAGCGGGAGACGAGACGCTTCTGTAGATTGGCCACGTCTCCGGGAGGACTGTCGCTGGTCAAGACGATCTGGCGATTCCCATCAAAGAGGGTGTTAAAGGTATGGAAAAACTCCTCTTGGGAGCGATCCTTACCCGAGAAGAATTGCACGTCGTCGATCAGAAGACAATCGGCCTGACGAAAGCGACGGCGAAACTTGACCAACTCCCCATGTTGGATGGCGGAAATGAACTCATTGGTGAACTGTTCCGAGGTCACGTAAACGATTTTGGCGCCTTTTTTCTTTTGCATGACCCGATGGCCGATCGCGTGGAGCAAGTGGGTCTTCCCTAAGCCAACAGAGCCGTGAATGAAAAGAGGATTGTAGGTGCGGGCAGGTGCATCAGCCACAGCGGTGGCGGCGGCGTGGGCAAACTGGCTGTTCACCCCTGCGACAAAGGACTCAAAGGTGTAACGACTGACCAACTCTCCAGAGAGAGGCTTGGACTTTTCTTTTCCTTCTGCTTGCAAGAGATGGTCTTCTGCGGTGGGGGTAGGACGATCCTTCGAGCCGACCACATCAAAACTGATTTTTACCTCGCGGCCGATGGCCAAGGTGGCGCACTCGCGGAGCTGATTGAGGTAGTTTTCTTCGATCCAGTACTGATAGATGGCGTTTTCTACTCCGAGAACCAGGCGGCCAGCCTCATAGCTCAAGGGGACAATGGAGGAGAACCAGCGGTGAAGAGCGTCAGGGGTGATTACTTTTTCAAGTTCGCGACAGACTTTGACCCAGATTTCCGGAGGATTGTTCATTTGTTTTTATTTTCCTTTTTGGTTTCGGGGATGAATCATTCGCGCCAAAAAATAATGGTGCAAGCGGAATTTTATTTTTTATCGAAAATTTATTTGAACAACTTCGCTTGACAACTTGCTTGAACATAAAAAAGCAGATTTTAGGAGGAGGAAAAAAAAGATCGCACCTTTGCGCGTGCGATCTTCTTCGCGCTGCGCTAAAAAAAAGAATGCTCCGCGCGCCCGCCCTCGTTTGGTTTCGGCGGGATTTGCGTGTTTCTGATCATGTTGCACTCCATCGCGCCGCCGAACTCGCCGTGCCGATCGTGCCAGTTTTTATCTTCGATGACGCACTTTTGCGCCCTTCCAGCGCCAGTAGTCGGAGGGTCGCCTTTCTCCTTTCCTGCCTCGAGAGCCTCTCCTCAAACCTCCAGGCCCTTGGCCCTAAACTAATCACTCGAAGGGGCCCTCCCGAGGTCGAGTTACGTGCCTTGCTCAAGAGCACCGGAGCCAAACACCTGTTCTTCAACAAGGATGTTGAGCCCTACGCACGGCAACGTGATGAGAAGGTCATGGCAATGGCTTCTGAGGAGGGCGTTGAGGTGGTGGCCTGTGATGATTTGATGATTCACCCTCCTGGTCTAATTGAGAAAGGCACGGGCGGGCCGTACACTGTCTTCACTCCTTACTCGAAGACTTGGCTGGCCCGACCACCGCATGATCCTCTGCCGAGACCCAAGAAGCTGACGGAATTTTCCCAGTCTAAAGCGACTCCTCTTCCCTCTCTTGCCGATCTCGGCTTAGAGAAGCTGGACGTTTCTATCCCTTTAGGGGGAGAGAAGGCGGCCCAAGAGCTTTTGCGCTCCTTTGTCTCCAAAAATATCCGGCACTATGAGTCCACCCGAAACTTTCCTCTGGCGGACTCGACCTCTCGCCTTTCTCCACACCTACGTTTCGGCACGATTTCCCCGCGCACGGTCTTGGCGGCGGCACGAAGGGTTAAGGTGGAGGATCCATCGAGCAAAAAGCAGGTGGACGTCTTTATATCCGAGCTGATCTGGAGAGATTTCTACAAACAGATCCTCTGGGAGTTTCCTCACGTCGCTCAGGGAGCTTTTCGACCGGTTTATGACCAGCTCGATTGGGAAAACAATCAGCAACTCTTCCAGGCCTGGTGCGAAGGCCAGACTGGCTACCCCATTGTTGATGCGGCTATGCGCCAACTGAATCAAACAGGTTGGATGCATAACCGCCTACGCATGATCGTGGCCTCTTTCCTCACCAAAGACCTGCTTATCTCTTGGCAGTGGGGCGAGCGCTACTTTATGAAACAACTTTTGGATGGCGATTTAGCCGCGAATAACGGGGGCTGGCAATGGGCCGCGAGCACAGGGACCGATGCCCAGCCCTATTTTAGAATTTTCAATCCTTCCAGCCAGGCGGAACGCTTCGATCCTGAGGGAAAGTTTATCGAGAAGTATGTGCCGGAAGCCCAAAGCCTCACCTACCCTGCTCCGATTGTGGATCACGCCCGCCAACGCGTCCGCGCGCTGGCCATGTACCAAAAAGCTCGCGATTAAGTCGGACTAGAGCGTCTGCAGGAAGCGGACGAGCTGCTCGCGGTTCGGGCTGTTGCCGTGACGCACGTAGAAGCCCGAGGCCGCGACGGCCAACTGAAGCGAGTGGGGCAAGCCCAAGCCCAGCAAGCGCGCAATGGAGAAGCCCGCATTGAAGTGGTCTCCTGCTCCTGTGCTGATCTTCGGTTTTGAGGTGTAGGGACCGGTGACGAACACCTCCCCTTCCGCATCCGCCGCGCAGGCGTACTGGATGGGATGAATCACCACCACTTGAACGCCCATCTTCTCACGGATGGCGCCCGCCAAGGAAGCACAGGCCTTCGGAGTTTTCGTCCCGCCACGGAGACGGAGAACTTTGGCCACATGCATCGCCTCACTCTCGTTCAATCCAATGGTTACGTCGTTATCGACCTGGAACTCGCCGATGATTTTTAAGGCGGCCAAGAGATCCGCTTCAATCCGCTTCGCAGGATCGGCCAGATCAAAGAAAAGATGCTTCCGCTTGTCCGGCTTCACTGGTTTGTATTCGGTCAGCAATTTTTTCCAAATGGCGGACATATGGGGCAACATGGTCCAGTTGACCATTCCTACGAAAGCGGCTGAGGACCAAAGCTTTTGCATCACCTTGTCGCCGAGACGCGCTTGCATCGTTTCCCAGTTGGCGTCTTGCACCGAAGCCAATTGGCCGAGCATAATTTTCCCGTCATTGAACTCGAGGGCGGAAGTCTGTGCAGGCTCAGCAAAGGAGTGAACCTTGGCCCGTTTAGCAAATTCGGTAAAAACGGGGTGGAGCTTTGGGTAGCCACACATTCCCATGTACTCCACGGGAGCGCCGAGGGTGGACATGGCGAAAGCCATCAAAGGTCCATTGCCACCAATCTTCTCCATTGTCGGCACCACTTCGAAATTGGCGCTCTTACCCGCCGCTTCGCCCAGCTTCTTGGCAAAAGGCTTTATCGAGGTGTAAGGGAGGTACTTGGTGGCCGTTTGACGCTGGTCCACCACCTGTAAAATCGAGTCGAGAAAGCCATCGAAACCCAGCAAGCAGCTGAATTTTAGGAGTTGGGCCCTAGAGCCGATCAATCGTTCCGCCGTTTGTCTTGCCAGTCTGGAGTCAGTCATAACCTGTCGTTATACGCCGTGGGAGCAAAATTAACAAGTCAAACTCGCCGAAAGAAAAGCGGTTGCCTTTCTTACTCTTTGTGCGATTTCCATTAGAGACATGGCCAACATTGTTTACTTCGACCTCGAAACCCAAAAAATTGCCACAGAAGTCGGTGGTTGGGGTCATATTGACAAGATGGGCTTGGCCGTGGCCGTGCTTTATCACACCGACAAGAGCGAATATTCTGTTTATTTGGAAAAGGATGCGGATCAACTCGTGGCCGACCTGCGCCGAGCCGATCTGGTGGTCGGGTTCAACGTTCTCCGCTTCGACTACACCGTTCTCTCCGCCTACTCGGTCTTTGATTTTTCCAGCGTGCCCACCCTGGATCTCATGGTCAGCCTTGAGGAAAAGATTGGTCACCGCGTCGGGCTAGATGCCGTGGCCAGCGCCACTTGCGGAATCAAAAAGACAGCCTCGGGCCTCGAATCCATCCAGTGGTGGCGCGAGGGCAAGCATCAGCAGGTCGCCGAATACTGCTGCTACGACGTCAAGGCGACTCGCATGGTTCACGAACACGGGGTTCGCACGGGGCAAGTGGCTTACATGAGCTTTAAAACCAAACTGAAGCAATTTGCCAAGGTCGATTGGGCTGCCATCGGCCCCGTGGGGCATCTCTTAGAAAAACCAGCAACCGTCGCCGCCTAGCTTGATAGCAGTGCGAGACCCGACCCAAGGGTGCTCACGACTCAAAGATCTTTTGGGTGGCTTCATGTCGTGCCCTGAACATTTCCGTAAAAACTTTCCGAATCAAGGGAAGAAGCAAAACTCCCACCAAACCTCCTGGAGGGAGAAACTCTACTCGGTCCACCAGCCCCGTTGTCCCATCGGGAGCCGCCCAGAACTCATGCAGGTGCCGCCAAAATGGAAAGGGTCCCCGTTGGGCCACATCCAAAATATGGGCGCGGCCCGGAGTCCCTGAAAAATCTTCTACTTCTTGGACGGTAACTTCCCACGTCTGAGGAAGCCCCATCGAGCGGACTTTGAGGCGAATTTGTCCGCCTGCCACGATCTGCTCGGGAGACTGGAGTGAGACCACGCGAATCCACCATGGGTTAACCCGTGAAATGTTTTTGGGCTGAAGATGAAATTCAAATACCCTTCGCGGGTCAGCCTTAAGATTGCTGGCGTATTCGAAGACATAAGGAAGAGGATCGGGTCGCATTCCGCTATCTTGTTCGATTTCGTGTCTTCGGCCAAGACGGCGTTTCGGGTTGGCCATTCCCCATCTCTGACGGAAACTCCCCCCATGGCACTTCCTTCTTGGAAAAAGGTACTCGTGGTGGATCTAGGTTTTTTAGGCGATACCGTCCACTCGATTCCTGCTCTGCGCGCCCTTGCGCAATCTGGAGCCCAAGTCGATGTCATGACCACCTCTGTTGGAGCTGAATTGCTCGCCCTCGTTCCCGAAGTAAGTCGCTCTTGGATTGTTCCTTTAGCGAAGCCAAGTCCCCCCCCGTGGAGTCATCTCGGAACTTTGCGCGCCATCCGCGCCGAGAAGTACGACCTCGCGATCACCTTCGTTGGATCGGATCGAAATCTTTACTGCACCGGCTGGAGCGGTGCCCGCCAACGGATTGCTCATCTAAGCGGCCGCAACTCTTGGCCCGCCCGCTGGCGCCTCACCCAAACAGTAGCCGCCCGTGATCGCTCCCATCCCGTCTACGAACAACGCCTCTCCATTCTTCGCCATCTCGGTTGGACCGGAAACAATCCGGGGTGGGCTTGGAAAATACCCGAGGCTGATGTCAGGTGGGCTCGTGAGCAAATCCGCGCACCCTTTCTCCACCTCTCCATTAGTGCCGCCAGCTCCCCGCTGAACGAGTGGCCTTTGGATGCGTGGTCGGAAACACTTCGGCAGGTTTGGCTTAAATCTCCTCACACCCGAGTGATCGCCACCGGAGTGGGGTCGGAACGCGAAACCGCCCGCCTCGCGGATCTTGTGTCTTTAGTCCAAGATGAGCGTCTGCAAATCTTTTTCGATCGCTTGCCTATGTCTCGACTCGCCGCATTTTTACAGGAATCCAGCCTTCACCTCGGCCTGGATTCCGGTGTTATGCATTTTGCAATGGCTCTCGGCAAGCCCACCGTTTCCCTTTTTCGCGATTCGGAAGGCCGTCCAGGCTGGGCCCCGCGAGGGGAAAAACACCGCGTACTCCTGCGCGACTGTTCATGTAACCAGACCGGTAAAGCCGCCTGCTCAGGAAGTCGCGCACTCTGCCTTTCCAAAATCACTCCCACGGAGGTTGCTCAAGCCGCGCTGAGCGCACTTCTGATGAATGGAAAAGGCTAAGATGATGGCTTTGCCCGACTACTACTCCGAACTGCGCCCCTTTCTGAAGCACTTTAAGGAGGGACACCCTATTTTGTGTTATCACAAGATCGCCCCCCCACCCGCCAAGGCGCGGATCAAGGGACTTTATCTCGACCCGAACTTATTTTTTAGTCAGATGAATGAAATTTCGCAGGCGGGGTTAATTTCTACGCCACCCAATGAGGCGACTCACTCGAGTGGATCGTCCATTACCATTACCTTCGATGATGGATTCATAAACAATCTGACCGAGGCGGTTCCCCTGATGCAGCAAGCGGGCATCCGCGCCATCAACTACCTCGTGGCCGATCGGATTGGGCAAACCAGTGATTGGGAAGCTTGCGAAGGGGGAGAAGCGGACCCGCTGATGAACGAATCGCAGATTCGGGAGTGGCTGGCCGCGGGGCACTGGATCGGGGCCCACACCTGCACCCATCCCCGGTTGTCTCTCCTTTCCCGCAAGGAGGCCAGGGAGGAAATTTTTAGCGGCAAAAAAAAGCTGGAGGATCGATTTGGGATGCCAGTAGAGCACTTTGCCTATCCCTATGGTGATTACGATGACTCTACCATTGAACTCGTTCGAGAAGCGGGATTTAAAACCGCCTGCACCATGCACCGCGGGATTAACCTGACCAAAACTCCAGCCCTTGAATTAAAGCGTTGGACCGCTCGTTATCCCAGCCGAACCCTCAAGAACTTCTTTCGGCGTTTTTTCTAAAGACTCCGTTTTTTCTTTGAGGCGGGAGGAAGTCGTAGGCCTTGCCGAAATTGGGTGGCATTCAGCGACAAGAGCACGGGCGATTCGTGTTCGTAACTCAAGACTCCCATCGTTCCCGTCTGAATCACAAAATGTCTGCCATCTTCTGGCGGCAACTCCAGCCAGCGGGCGATTAAAACTCGCAAGATATGGCTGTGGGCAAAAAGCAGGCTATCGCCAGAGGCGGCTCGTATTTTTGCAATCAGCCGATCACAACGTATCGCGACCTCGGTAGCGGACTCCCCGCCAGGAGGGGTTTTTCCGAAGACGGTCCATCCTGGATCGGTTTTTCTAATCTCTGCCGTGGTCAATCCTTCGTACGCTCCGTAGTTCCACTCGGCCAAATCAGGATCTTCGATCGCGCTTTCTTTGAATCCTGCCAACTCCGCTGTCCGCACCGCCCGCTGACGCGGACTGGTTTGGACCAGTGTAAATTCCCAGCTTTTCAGAGATTCACAAAGAGACTTCGCCTGCTTTTCTCCATCGTGGGTCAGAGGCAGGTCGGTGAAGGAGGTGTGCTGTCCGCTTTCGCTCCACTCTGTCTCGCCGTGGCGAACTAGCACAACTTGGGGGCCAGAAGAGCGCATACTTTACCTAAGCACCTTGAAGGAGTTCGTCGAGAAATCGGATTTGCCAAAAAAATGATATGGGGCAGGTAAGACAGCCCTCTTGGCTCTTCCCGTTCATAACGAAGCGTCCCTCGTCTTGTTCTAGCCAAAGATAGTCTGCTCTCACGGGATTTTCATCCGTGGGAACTTTCCGAATTATCCGAGGCGGAGCTACCCTTCTGGCTGACAAGGAGAACAAAAGCCCAAAGGGTGGAGCGGATGAGAAAACTTTGCGCCTGGCTTAGCCGGCAGGGCACTTTCCGGACGATCGCCGACTACTTGGCTCTGGGCAAACGCGTTACCTGCCCGTGACTGTCGCGGGAGGATTTAATATAAAATACCTTAGGTCCTGGAGTCTCGGCGCATTCCTTCGGGTTGGCGTATTCTGGATTGGCATCCCACGCATCGTTCATCACATTGGCCACAGGCACATTTAAAGGATTCATCATCTTCTGCATTTTCTGATGACGCGCGGTGTAGTCCGCATAGCTCTCAGCCCAGACGCCCCCTGCCACTACCCAGGTCAGCAAAGATAAAAAAATGATTACGCGTTGCACTATTTTTTCGCCCCAACGATTTCTTCAATTTTCTTTAAAATTCCTTGAGGAGGTTGCCATTCGTTGTCCTTCTCTCCAGTCAGATCTTTGCCGTTCTCATCGATGAGCACGAGGTAGGGAATTCCGCTTGCGGCGTACTTGGTTACGGCTGTCTCCTTTTTCTCTCCAAACTTCAGCGCGGGCCACGGCATCTTCATCTCGGTCATGTACCCAAGCATCGCCGCCTCGTCTTTGTCGGAACTAACGAAAATCAACTGAAAATCTTTGTGTTTCGGCTGGAACCCATTGTACCACTTGACCAGTTCTGGCGTGAAAGCGCGGCAGGGTGGACACCAGTGGGCGGAGTAGTAGATGGCCGTGAATTTTGGATTCGCCCCCTCTTTTTTAAATGGCACGCCTTTCTCCCCTTTGGCGGAAATAAGTTTGGGCTCGAGCTCGCTAAAAAAATCCGCTCGACCGGTACTGGTCATTATAGCAGCAAAGGTTGCAGACAGTAGGGCAACTCTGAGATGGAGGTTCATCCTATGATGTTCCCCCGTTTTTTGGTCTCCGCAATCCGTTTTTGACCTATGCCCCCGCCTCCGCCACCCTCTTGCCATGGTTGCCACCAACGGAATGACTCTCAAAACATTTGCCCAGCTCTCGCCCATTTATTATCAACCACTGTTCTCCCTTCTCGATCAGTCTCGCAGGGTCCATTGCCAGCATTGGGGGGAAAAAGAAGGAGTCCAACTCTGCCGTCTGCTCAGCATCAAAACAGGCGGCTGCAGTGAAGATTGCGGCTACTGCGCCCAAAGCGCTCGCTACAATACCGGAGTCAAAGCTGAGCGATTGATGGAGCGCGAGGACGTCCTTTCGGAAGCGCGGCAGGCCAAAGCAGCTGGCGCAGGCCGTTTTTGCATGGGGGCCGCTTGGAAGGGGGTCAAAGAAGGAGAAGCCAAGTTTGAGTCAGTCCTGAATATTGTCCGCGACGTCAAGCAGCTCGGCATGGAAGTCTGTGTCACTCTTGGCCAACTCACCGATGAGGCGGCCCGCCAACTCAAAGAAGCGGGCGTGACCGCTTATAACCACAATCTCGACACCTCTCCTGAGCACTATCGGAACATCGTCACCACCCACTCTTTCGAAGATCGTCTTCGCACTATCCGCTCTGTGCAGAAGGCGGGGATGGCCGTCTGTTGTGGAGCGATTCTTGGAATGGGAGAGGCTGAGGATGATCGACTCAAGATGCTCGAGGTTCTTTGCGGTTTTGATCCTTCACCCGAAAGCGTGCCGATCAACTGCCTCATGCCGCAAGAGGGCACTCCCCTCGCCGGCCAAAAACCGGTCGACGTTTTCGAGTTGGTCCGTCTCATTGCCACTACTCGAATCGCCCTGCCCCGTGCCCGCGTTCGACTGAGCGCGGGCCGAACCATCCTAAGCCGAGAGGCCCAAGCCCTCTGTTTTTATGCGGGCGCCAACTCGATCTTTTTCGGAGATAAGTTGCTCACGGCACCGAATCCCGACGAGTCGGATGACCGCGCCCTTCTGCGGACTCTGGGCCTGGTTCAGGCTTCCTAATTTTTCATCAGCCATTGGCCGCCCGAGCGGTTGGGGCTACTCTTTCACTTCCATGCCTACGGCCCTCCGCATTGCTGCTTACCTTCGCAAATATCCTGGCTTTGCCGTTGGCACGATTACTGCCGCCCTTCTCTCTACTCTGCTCGGCCTAGTTTATCCTCGGCTTACGGGAGTTCTGATCGACGACGTCATTGCTAAGGGCCAAGCGGATCGCCTTCCTTGGCTGGTTGGGCTTTTGCTTCTGGTTTTTCTTGGGCGCGACGGACTCAACGCCGTGCGAATCCTCCTCAACAATCTTTTTGAGCAAAAGGTCATCCTGGATCTTCGGCGGGACCTCTATCTTGCTTTCCAGCGTCTTTCCACCTCTTGGTACGACCATCGGTCGAGCGGGGATCTTCTCACCCGAGTCAGCGAAGATGTCATGAACATGGAGAGGATGCTGATCGATGGCATTGAACAGGGGCTCATCGCCATTCTTCAACTTCTCGGGGTCGGATTTATTCTCTTTCGAATCGATCCCATTCTTGCCGCTTGGTCTCTCGCCCCTATCCCTTTTCTTGCGGCAGGCGCGCTTTACTACACTCTGACTGCCCACCCGCGTTACCGAGTTCAGCGCAAAGCCTCCTCAGCCATGAACTCCCTCTTGATGGACCACCTTCAAGGAATGAGACAAATCAAAACCTACGGCTGGCTTGAGGAAGGAGCCCGGCGATTTGAAAAGGTTGCCCATGATGTTCGGACCGCCTCCTTGGGGATTATGAAGGCCTGGGCCTTTTACTCCCCAGCCATGGCTTGGTTTGCCGCTGCCGGAACCTGCCTCGTCCTTTGGGTGGGTGGAAGGTCGGTTCTTGAGGGAAAAATGGCAGTCGGAGAGCTGGTCGCCTTTCTTCTTTATGTCGGAATGTTTTACGAGCCTGTTGGGCGGCTCCATAGCTTAAACCAGTTGATTCAAGCTGGCCGCGCTGCTGGTGAGAGAGTGTTCTCTATTTTGGATGCTGAGCCTGAGCCGGGTCATCTTCCCACGACTTCTCTTCGACACCTGCCACCGCGGCGCAGTTCCGCCCGAGAGGTTCTTTTCCAAAACATCCACTTCTCCTACAAGACGGGGCGGGAGGTTCTTCACGGGATCAATCTCACCATTCCTGCCGGCACTTCCCTCGCCCTCGTTGGCCCAACGGGAGCGGGCAAAACAACTTTGGCCTCTCTCGTGGCTCGATTTCATGATCCCACCCAAGGGCAGGTTCTGCTTGATGGCACTCCCCTTCCCCAGATCTCTCTGGATGAGTTGCGTCGAGAGGTTGGGGTGGTGACGCAGGAACCTTTCTTGTTTCAGGCCACCATTCGCGAAAATCTCGAGCTTGGGAAACCGGGCGCAACTGATCAGGAAATCGAGAAGGTTCTACACGCCGCGTGTGCTCTAAATTTTGTTCGACTACTTTCCGATGGATGGGACTCGAAAGTTGGGGAACGCGGGGTGCGCCTCTCTGCTGGCGAACGACAGCGCCTCTCGATCGCGCGGGCCCTTCTAAAAGATCCGCCGGTGCTTGTTTTGGATGAGGCAACCGCCAGCGTCGATACCGCTACAGAAAAGCAGATCCAACTTGCTCTGGACCATCTTTTGGCAGGGAGAACTAGCATCGTCGTGGCCCATCGGCTTTCCACCGTGCGCAAGGCGGACGCGATTGCTGTCGTTGAAGCCGGCCGAATTATTGAAATGGGCAAACACGATGAGCTTGTCCGAAAAGGCGGCCTTTACAGCCGCCTTTGGTCGATCCAATCGGAGCACACCGAACTTCAAACCATCGAAGAACTCTTTACTGCAAGCTAGTAGCCCCCTCCCCCATGCTCGCAGCATGCTGCGAGCACGGCCAAGCGCCTTTTCATTTATGGTTTTTCCTATACCATTATCAGATGAATAAAGTTGGCCAGACAGTTGCCGAAGCCATTCGTGCTAGGCGTAGTATTAAGTCTTTCAAAAGCGACTCCATCCCAGAGCCGGTCCTCCAAGAGCTGCTTTCCCTTATGCAAGACGCCCCCTCCTCTTGGAATTTCCAGCCTACCCGAGTGGTCCTGATCCGCTCGAAAGAGCAAAAAGAAGCCCTCGCTGCAGCAGCGTGGGGTCAGAAGCAGATTCTCGAAGCCCCCGTAACTTTTGTTTTTGCCGTCTCTATCCGTGGTTGGGACAAGCACATGGACGAGATTCTAAAAACGGGAGTGTCATCAGAGGCGTGGCCCCAGAAATTTGCGGACTGGATTCGCGAAAACGCACCAGGCTTCCAAAAAGGCCTCGGGGAAAAAGAGCGGGAGTACGCCATCAAAGACGCCATGATCATGGCAACTACCCTCGCCCTAGCCGCCCAAGAGAGAGGCTATGGTAATTGCTATATCAACGGATGGGATGAGGCCAAAGTCAAGCAAATAATTGGTGTAGAAGGAGATAAAAATATAGGCATAGCTCTTGTCCTGCCCATTGGTGTCCCTGCCAGTCACCCCAAGCATCCTGGCAGGTTGCACCCTTCGAAGACTATTTTCACCGATCGGATCCCCTCGCCCGCCATCTAAGCCTAGTATGAGTGCTAGTGGCTTTTTTACCTTCCCGAAGAATTATGACGTCATCGTCATAGGGGCGGGGCATGCCGGAATCGAGGCGGCGCTAGCGTCTGCCAGGATGGGCGCGGAAACTATGCTCCTCACTATGAATCTGGATAGTGTCGGCCAGATGAGTTGTAACCCTGCTATCGGGGGTCTTGCTAAGGGGCACATCGTCCGTGAAATCGATGCTCTCGGTGGCGAGATGGGAATAAATACCGACGCTACCGCCATCCAGGTCCGAATGCTTAATGCCAGCAAAGGCCCGAGTGTTCGCGGTCCGCGTGCTCAGTGTGACAAAAAGGCTTACCAGTTTAGAATGAAATACGCCCTTGAACAGCAGGCGCATCTCGACCTCAAGCAGGGCCAAATAAGCGAGCTCATCGTCGAGAATGGGGATGTATGCGGAATCATCACTAATCTCGGGGTCCGCTACAACACGAAGAAGACGGTTATTACAACAGGCACATTTCTCAAGGCCCTAATGCATGTCGGCGACAGGAACGTTGCTGGGGGCAGAATGGGTGACGGATCAAGCGGCTTTTCCGACGAACTCAAAAGGCTTGGATTCCAGGTGGAGAGGCTCAAAACCGGAACCCCACCCCGCCTCAATAAACGAAGTATCGATTTCACAAAAATGGAGCCGCAGCATGGAGATAACCCCCCGCCTAACTTCAGCTACATGGTCGATACCATCGATAAAACAAGCGATCAGATCTTCACCCTCAACCACTGGAAAGACGGACTGTTCCACGTGGAACAAATACCATGCTGGGTGACCCACACCACCGCCATGACCGCCCAAATAATCAGAAAAAATCTGCATAGATCTCCTTTGTATAGTGGTGTCATTCAGGGAGTTGGACCAAGATACTGCCCATCTATCGAGGATAAAATAGTTAAGTTTCCCGGCAAGGAGGGTCACCAGATATTTCTGGAGCCAGAGGGTCGGCATACGAACGAATACTACGTTAATGGCTGTTCCACTAGTCTGCCTTTCGATGTTCAGGTGGAAATGATTCGCTCTATTCCTGGGCTTGGAGCAGCGGAATTTCTGCGTCCAGGCTATGCGGTGGAGTACGACTACTGCCCGCCGACTCAGCTCTGGCCCAGTCTTGAGACTAAGCAGGTCAGAGGACTTTATTTTGCGGGGCAACTTAACGGCACCTCTGGGTATGAAGAAGCGGCGGGGCAGGGGATTTTGGCCGGAATAAATGCGGCCCTAGCCTCTCGAGGCGCCGACCCATGGAAACTAGACCGCCATGAATCGTACATCGGAGTGATGGTGGATGATCTCGTTACCAAAGGAACTCGCGAGCCCTACCGAATGTTCACCTCCCGCGCGGAGTATCGTCTCCTTCTTCGCCAAGATAATGCCGATCTCCGATTGACGGAAAGGGGAGGGGAGCTTGGCCTAGCTTCCGCCGAGCGAGTTCGTCGCGTGCGCGAGAAGCGTGCACAAATCGAAAATTGTCGCGCAGGCCTAGCCTCGACCCGCCGCGAGGGGAAAACGCTCGAAGAGTGGCTCCGTCGCCCAGAAATAACTTGGAACGATCTGCCCGAAGCCTTTCAGCGCGTGCCTGGCGAAGTCGCCGAATCGGTGGAAGCCGATATCAAATATTCCGGCTACATCACTCGCGATCTCGAGAGAATTGGCACGATGAAAGAGATGGAGAGCCGAGAAATCCCCGAGGGATTTAACTATGAAAAAGTCTTGGGGATTAAGAAAGAGGCGCGGCAAAAACTTTCAGAAATCAGGCCTCGCACCTTCGGCCAAGCCGCAAGGATTGCCGGGGTCAATCCCTCGGACATTTCGGCGCTGGCGGTCTGGGCGACGCGGGGGTGAAATTCAGGAGGGGGATAATCCGTTCGTCCTCCTCGAGAAACAGGAGCAGGGAGGGCCTAGATTAGGGGCGAGGTTGGGATTAGAGCTCGCGGTTGAGCTTTTTGGCAGTCTGACTTTTAATCGCGCTATAAAGAATGGCCTGTTCTCCGTACTCGATCCACGGGCCGTAGGGGACTTGATCATCTTCCACAAATTTCCAGTCGGTTTTATCCAGCCCGCTTAGCCCCAAGTAATCTCGGACGGTGGGGGAGACATCCAACCCAGCTCGGGAGTAGCGTGTTGGGCGTTCATCACCAAAAACATACTCGGCATGGTCATAGCGGAGGGGACCGACATCTTCCCATTGGGCAAAGCAGACTTTATTTTGAAACTTAATCATGACCCATCGTCCTTTACACTGCGATTCGAGGTGATCTTTTTTGAATTCTTTCTCACTCCACCAGGGAACAAAGGCCCGCGCTTTTTTAGGAAAGGCAATATCGTTGAAGGGAAGCGCAACGTAGAAGGGGTTTAAGGTGGGGGCAAACTTCTCGGGTAGGCTCGCTTCCCTGAACTTTTTCGCGTCCTTCCGGTCTTCTGGGCAGTCGATCCCACCGAAGTTCTTTTTCCAAAACTCATCCCACGCACTTTTTATGTTTGTTGTGGAACTGATGCTGGTGCCGCCCTGCCCAATCCAAAAATAGGTGGTGATAATATTGCGCTTGGTCGGGAAACTATCGGTAGTGGTCGAGGTGGGCGCCTTTCTCGGGTCAGCTTTTGGCTTAATCGTTTCAACCCCAATGGCTTGTGAAGCAAGAAAACAAGTTAAAACAAGAGCCAAGAGGCTGCGAATTATCTGCATTAACCCCACCATGAATGACTTAACACGCTTTGTCAATAGAATAATGTAAAAACCTTGGGGTCTGACCCCACGTCTGACCCCACGTCTGACCCCACGTCTGACCCTACGTCTGACCCCAAAAGGCAAAAGGGAAGCTTGGCTACGCGGAGAAAATCCCTATGTTGATGATGCTTCATTTTACTTTTTCGATTGGAGAGGTGACATGAAGCCTAGAATCCACGTTCGCTTTTGCGGACAACGAAACTGAAACCCTATTCCCTAGAAAGGGAAGCCCCGACTCGTCGGGGTCATAGACGAACAGGAGACACCATTATGGTAGTGACCGAAACAGAAGTGAAACGCCTACTCGAAGCCGGAGTCCATTTTGGACATCGCACCGACAAGTGGAATCCCAAGATGAAACAATTTATCTTCGGGCCAAGAAACGGGATCTACATTATCGATCTTTCTAAGACCGCAGAACAGGTCCGCAAAGCGACCGACTTTTTGCGCGAAGCCTCCGCCAAAGGTGGGCGCGTCCTGTTCGTCGGCACAAAAAAGCCCGCTCAGGAAGTAGTCAAGGAATTAGCCGAACGGACCGGTTCCCACTACGTCACTGGCCGTTGGCTCGGGGGTACCCTGACCAATCTCACCACCATTCGACGTAGCGTCGCCCGCTTAAAGAGCATCGAAACCAAAGAAACATCGGGCGCGATGGATCTTTTGCCCAAAAAGGAGTCCGCCGCACTTCGTCGCGAAAAAGCTAAACTTTACCGCAATCTCGCTGGAGTACTGGAGATGGACAAGATTCCTGCCGCCATGATCGTAGTCGACATGCCCCGAGAAGAAATCGCAGTCAAGGAAGCCCGGCGCCTTCGAATTCCTGTCATCGCCCTTGCCGATACAAATGCCGATCCCGATCAGGCCGACATTCCTGTGCCGTGCAATGACGATGCGATTCGTTCCATTCGTGCCGTGATGGAACCGATGGCGGAAGCTATCGAAGAAGGTCGTCGTCGTGGATCGACCGAAACCCAGGACAAAAAGGAAAAAGAGAAGGATAAGGAAAAGGCCAAAGAGAGAACCCCCAAAGCAAAAGAAGCAGCTCTCACCGCCTAACCCACTGCCGCCGTCACCGAAAGGACAACCGAATATGAGTACCGCAACCGTGATCGACCCCAAAATCGTAAAGGAACTCCGTGAACGCACCCACGCTGGCATGATGGATTGCAAAAACGCGCTGACCGAAGCCAACGGCAATCCGGAAGAAGCCGAAAAAATATTGCGGAAAAAGTTCAACCTCTCCGCCAGTAAAAAAGCGGGCAGGGAAGCACGGGAAGGGGTCATCGCTTCCTATATCCACTTGGGAGGCAAGGTAGGGGTACTCGTCGAGGTGAATTGCGAGACCGATTTTGTAGCGAAGAATGAAAGCTTCCGAGAGCTCGTCAAAGACATCACCCTACAGATTGCCGCGGCCAGCCCGATCTATGTCAGTCGCCAAGAAGTGCCCGAGAAAGCCCTTCATGACGAAAAGGAAGTCGCGGCCGCGCAGATCAAAGGGAAGCCAGAAGCGGTCGTAGAAAAGATCGTCGCAGGCAAAGTGGAAAAATATTACACCACCGTTTGTCTAATGGAGCAGGCCTTCGTCAAAGACGCCAACCTGACCATCAAAGATCTCGTCACCTCAAAAATCGGCGAACTAGGGGAAAATATCGTGATCCGCAGATTCACCCGCTTTGCTGTCGGAGAAGGGGCAGACACTACTCCGAAATCTGAAACGACGTAGGACCAGGCAGAGTGTGCTGCGGCAAACTCTCAAAACAGACAGCGCCGAAATGAAAATTGGGGCAAGGGCATCGGTCTTGGCATTCTGTTTGTGCCTCGCTCCCGCGATGACTGTTTCTGCAGGGGGGCCCACCCCGACCCTTGAGCAGCGTGTAGCCGGTTTGGAAGCTTATCTCACGAATGGGGACCCCGCCGCAACCCTCAGCGACGGCCAAGGGAAGCAAGGGGTATTGGCTAAGACCGCCTCCGTTGGCATAGCTGGACCTGGCCACAACGCGTGGATGATGATTTCCGCTGCGCTGGTTTTGTTTATGACTCTACCTGGATTGGCGCTTTTTTATGGAGGATTGGTTCGCTCAAAAAACGTTCTGTCAATCATGGCGCAATGTCTTGGGATCACCGGCCTCGTCACGATTCTTTGGTGGGCGGCAGGGTATAGCCTCGTCTTCGGGGAAAGCCTACATAGTCCGATTCTAGGGGGGTTAGAATTTACCTTTCTCCAAGGAGTCACTTCGGCGCCAAACACTACCTACGCCTATTGGGTCTCGCAGAATGTCTTTAGTGTGTACCAGCTAATGTTCGCCATTATTACTCCTGTGGTCCTAATCGGTGCAGTGGCAGAGCGGATGAAATTTTCTGCAGTCCTTTTCTTTACTGGGGCGTGGATGTTCGTCGTCTACTTTCCTCTCGCCCATATGGTCTGGGGGAGCAATGGGTGGATGAATGGAGTCTGGAACCCGAATGCAGGGATACGTTCGATCGATTTTGCTGGGGGATTTGTGGTGGAAATGGCTTCAGGGTGGTCGGCACTAGCGGCCTGCATCATTCTCGGAAAACGCCTTGGGTTTAACAAAGAGGCCATGCCGCCGCACAGCATGGTCCTTTGTATGGTGGGCACGGGACTACTTTGGGTGGGATGGTACGGCTTCAACGCCGGGTCGGCTCTCGCGGCAGATGGGGTTGCCGCCAACGCATTCCTGACCACCACCCTAGCGGCCAGCGCGGCCTCTTTCGTCTGGGCGATCGCCGAATATTTGGACAAGGGGAAGGCGAGCGTTCTCGGATTCTGCTCTGGCGCCGTCGCAGGACTGGTCACCATCACCCCCGCCGCTGGATTTGTCGATGCGACAGGCGCGGTCCTTCTTGGGGTCGCAGGTGGATTTGTGCCTTGGTTTTTCTGTACCCGAGTGAAGAGGTGGTTTGGCTACGACGACACGCTCGATGTATTTGGGGTCCATGCGATCGGAGGCACTCTGGGGGCCTTTCTCACAGGCATTCTCGCAACGGCGGAGGTGAATCCTAATCTCAACCTCAATCTAAAAGACATCGTGGGGAAAACCCTCCTCGTCGAGCAGTGCAAAGCAATCGGCATCACTCTTCTTCTTTCTGTGATCGGCACAACTGTGGTGGCCTTGGCCGTGAAACATCTGATGGGCTTGCGACCTTCAAGCGAAGCGGAGCGAGAGGGACTCGATGTGAATGATCACGAAGAAAAAGGATATATTTACTAACCCGCTTGAGTCGGTTGCGGCGGAAAATAGCCACAAATCTTAGTGCTAGCAGTGGCCCCATGAAACGGCCGCCGAAATGAACCTGCTCGTCAACGAGTTGCATTTATTTAAAAAAGTTAAGGAACTTGGCACGCCGCTTGCTAAATAAGAAGTGATCTCTTGGAGGAAGTCTGCTTCAGAGATCCGTCCTTGCGACGATAGAAACCAGACGAAACAAAGGAGATAGAAGTATGATCATACAAAGTATCTTGGGATGGCGCCCTCTGGCGGTGCTTGCAGTCTTAGGAGTGTCAGTTGTAGGAACTTGGGCCGATGCGCCCGCCCCAACCCTCGAACAGCGAGTGGCAGGTCTCGAAGCCTACCTCGGGAACGGAGACCCCACGGCTGCTCTCAAAGATGAAAAAGGAAATATTCCTGAAGGGTTGACCACCGCGTCCATTGGCGTCGCAGGCCCAGGACATAACGCCTGGTTGATGACCTCGGCCGCCCTCGTCCTCTTCATGACTCTCCCTGGGCTAGCCCTCTTTTATGGAGGGTTGGTTCGCTCTAAAAACGTCCTCTCGATTATGGCTCAGTGCCTCGGCATCACCGGCCTGGTCACCATCCTCTGGTGGGCAGTCGGCTACAGCCTCGTCTTCGGGAAAAGTTTCGGCAGCCCAATTCTTGGTGGCTCCGAGTTTTTCTTTCTGAAGGGAGTCACCTCAGCCCCCAACACCGACTATGCCTACTGGGTTTCCCAAAACGTTTTTAGCATGTACCAGATGATGTTCGCCATCATCACCCCCGCGCTGATCATCGGGGCGATCGCGGAAAGAATTAAGTTTTCATCCATCGTCCTTTTTGTCGGGGCATGGATGTTTATCGTCTACTTTCCCCTCGCGCACATGGTTTGGGGCGTGAATGGATTAATGAATGGAGTGTGGAATGCCACGGCCGCAATTAAGGCGGTCGACTTCGCAGGAGGTACGGTCGTGCACATGTCTTCGGGTTGGTCGGCTCTGATTCTCTGCTTAATCCTCGGCAAGCGCCTCGGGTTCGGCAAAGAACCGATGCCTCCGCATAGCATGGTCCTTTGTATGATCGGCACAGGCATGCTCTGGGTTGGTTGGTACGGATTTAACGCTGGATCGGCTGTCGCCGCAGACGGCGTCGCAGCTAATGCCTTTATGACCACCACCCTCGCTACTGGAGTGGCCGCCTTTGTTTGGGCCACCGCCGAGTACTTCGACAAAGGCAAATCAAGCGTCCTAGGCTTCTGCTCGGGCGCTGTCGCGGGACTTGTCGTCATCACCCCCGCCACCGGGTTTGTTGATGCCACAGGTTCCATCGTCATCGGCGTCGCCGCTGGGTTAGTACCTTGGTTTTTCTGTACCCGAGTGAAGAAATGGTTCCGCTATGACGACGCCCTCGACACCTTCGGCGTCCACGCCATCGGAGGAACTATGGGCGCATTCCTCACGGGAGTTTTCGCCACCGCCGAGGTCAACGCGAACCTAAATCTGAATTTGAAAGAGATCGTAGGTAAAACCCTCGTAGCCGAACAGTGCAAGGCCATCGCCTTAACTCTCGTTCTCTCCATTGTGGGCACGGCGGTCATCGCCTTCGCCATCAAAATGCTCATGGGTCTACGCGCTTCTTCCGAGGCGGAGCGCGAGGGTCTGGATATCAACGATCACGAAGAAAAGGGCTACATCTATTGATCGGTGCTCGATCCATAAAATAAGGAAAATATATGGCACTTAAAAAAATCGAAGCAATTATCAAGCCCTTCAAGCTTGAGGAAGTCAAAGAAGCCCTCACCGAAGTTGGCATCGAAGGCATGACCGTCACGGAGGTGAAGGGGTTTGGCCGCCAAAAAGGCCACACCGAAATCTATCGAGGAAGCGAGTACACCGTGGATTTTCTGCCCAAGATAAAACTGGAGATTATTCTCGCGGAGGCATCGGTCGACAAGGCCGTCGCCGCCATCGTAAAAGCGGCTAAAACTGGCAAAATAGGCGATGGCAAAATCTTTGTCCTCCCTGTTTCGGAGGTCATCCGCATTCGCACCGAAGACAAGGGCGTGAAAGCTATCTAAAAGGAAGATTTCTGGCGTGACGGGCAGATGGGTGGCAGGGTATGACCAATACCTTCCATGACCCGTCACGCTTGAAAAACTAAAGAAAAAGGAATCGCTATATGGCACTTAAAAAAATCGAAGCAATTATCAAGCCGTTCAAGCTTGAGGAAGTCAAAGAAGCTCTCACCGAAGTTGGCATCGAAGGCATGACCGTCACGGAAGTGAAGGGGTTTGGTCGCCAAAAGGGCCACACCGAAATCTATCGCGGCAGTGAGTACACCGTGGACTTTCTTCCCAAGGTGAAGCTGGAGATTATCCTCGGGGAAGCTTTGGTCGACAAAGCGATCGCCGCCATTCTTAAGGGAGCCAAGACCGGAAAGATCGGAGATGGTAAAATATTTGTTCTGCCTGTGGATGAGGCCATCCGCATTCGTACGGAGGACAAAGGAGAGAAAGCGGTCTGAAATGCCCACCAGCAAATCAAACAACCAACAAACAGGAGCTAAAAAAATGGAAGCACGATATCTCAACGCAAAAACAGGAAAAGAAGTGTTGGCCTTCGCCAAGGCGCACAACGCCAGATTGGTCGATTATAAATTCTGCGACATCCCTGGCACCTGGCAGCACTTTACCACCACCCTTGCCGAGCTTGAGGAATCTACCTTCAAGGAGGGATTAGGATTCGATGGTTCCTCCATCCGTGGGTGGAAGTCGATCAACGCCTCCGACATGCTTGTCCTGCCGGATCCCGCTACCGCCATGATCGATCCGTTTAATGCCGAGCCCACTCTCAGTCTCGTTTGTACGGTCATCGATCCGATCACTATGCAAACCTACGAAAGGGATCCTCGAAGCATCGCACTGCGTGCCGAGAAATATCTCCAGACGACGAAGATTGGCGACACTGCCTTCTTTGGTCCAGAAGCCGAATTCTTCATCTTCGACGACGTTCAGTATGACTCCTCTTCCCGAGGGGCTTTTTACAAGGTGGATTCTGTCGAGGGCATCTTTAACAGCGGTCGAGATGAAATGCCCAACACCGGCTACAAAATTCGCCCGAAGGAAGGATATTTTCCCGTCCCTCCTGCCGACACCCAACAGGATATCCGCAACGAGATCACTCTTTTGCTCGAAGATCTCGGAGTGCAGATCGAACGTCAGCATCACGAGGTAGCCACCGCCGGCCAAGCCGAGATCGATATCCGCTTTGACACCCTTGTTCGAACGGGTGACAAAATGAACCTCTACAAATACGTCGTGCGAAATATTGCTCGTCGTCACGGCAAGACAGCCACCTTCATGCCCAAGCCTCTTTTCGGGGACAACGGCTCAGGAATGCACTGTCACCAAAGCATCTGGAGGGACGGAAAGCCTCTCTTCGCTGGTAAAGGCTACGCCAATCTCAGTGAGTTGGCCCTGTTCTACATCGGCGGGATTATCAAACATGCGCGGGCCCTGACCGCCATCACCAACCCCACCACTAATAGCTTTAAGCGACTCGTCCCAGGCTACGAAGCGCCAGTTAACTTTGCCTACAGTGCGCGGAATCGGAGTGCGGCCATCCGCATCCCCACCTACTCGTCCAACCCGAAGTCAGTCCGGATAGAGTTCCGCACCCCAGACCCCGCAGCGAATCCTTATCTGGCCTGTGCCGCCCAGCTCCTTGCAGGGTTGGATGGAATCCAGAACCGTATTCACCCGGGAGATCCGATGGACAAGAATCTTTACGAACTTCCTCCCAAGGAGCTCGCTAAGATTCCCAGTGCGCCCGACTCCCTCCTCGGCGCTGCCCAAGCCCTCGAGAAGGATCACGAGTTCCTGCTCAAGGGAGATGTCTTCACCAAGGACATGATCGATACTATCGTGGAAATGCGGGTCAAAGATTACGACGCCTTGCGGTTGCGTCCGCATCCACATGAATTTTTCATGTACTACGACGTCTGATCCGTCTTAGAAGACAAGCTTGCGAAAACCCCTGATGGATAGCCATCGGGGGTTTTCCTTTTGGGGGCTAACGGGCGCGCCCAACCTCACACATCAGCTTTTTTAACTATAGGCTCCTAAAAGAGGAAACTGAGTCCGCAAAATTCCAGCCGACTTCACCCCCAAGTGCTTTTCCAAGACCGTGGCGTAGACCGATCGAAAATCGGTGTTGTACTTCACATCTCCATCGAAAAGATCCTGCGGAGCGAGGGAGGGCATTTGTCCTAAAAGTCCCGATTGAATACCGCCGCCCGCTAGAAACATCGGCGCCGCCGCCCCGTGATCAGTCCCCCCACTAGCATTCTCCTTCACTCTCCGACCGAACTCACTGAAGGTCATAAGACTCACGCGCCCAAGATTGCCTTGCGCTTTCAGATCGCTCAAAAACGCCGCCACCGCGTCTCCCAATTCTTTGAGAAGCCTTTCATGGGCTCCAGCCTGCTGGGTGTGGGTGTCGAATCCTCCCAAAGATAGGTAGTAAATTCGCGTGGGCATGCCACCCGCAATCAAGCGAGAAACCATGGCAAAGTTTTGACCGAGTCGCGTGCCGGGGTAGGGGACAGAATTTTTCGCTTTGCCGGAAGCTTGGGCAATCTCCTGCTGGCTGACCTTGGCGTCCATCTCGGTTCGCTCTAAGAAATCAAGAGCCGAGAGCTTTCCAAGATTCCCTGGCCCATTCAACATGCCGATCGAGCCTCCTGCCCGGCCAGCGTCATCGTCCTCCTCCATCATCATCGATCCGTCAGCTTCAGCCTTCGCCCCACCACTTTTTTTGTTCTTCTTTTTTCCACCCCCGCCCCCGCCTTGATAAAGAACCCCTTTTGGAACGGAAGCGGTCAGGGCTTGGGGCATTTGGGAGGCCATGGCAATTCCCACCGAGGCGTCGCAACCAGAACACGCGTTATCGAAATAGCGACCGATCCAACCGGTGTTAGATGATTTATTCGAATCAACCGCCGTCGCCCAAATCTCGGTCGAGCGAAAGTGAGATCGGTTGGGATTTGGGTAACCGACGCCTTGTACAACCGCCAAATGGCCCTCATGGTATGTGGAAGCCAGTCCAGAAAGAGACGGGTGCAACCCAGTTTGAGGATCAAGCTTCAGGATCGACGCCTCGGGGACCCCAATCGTCGGGCGAGATTTGCGATACTCGTCGTTCCCCAATGGAATCACTGTGTTTAAGCCGTCGTTTCCACCCGCAAGTTGCAGCACGACTAAAATATTTCCGTCTCGTCCCGTAACCCCCTGAACTAAGGCCCCGTCGGCTTGAGCGTGGAGCGACTGCATCGTCCGACTGAGGAAAGCAGGCATAGTCCAGCAGAGAGAACCTCCCAAGAGTCCTGTTCGGAGGAACTCCCGCCGTGTTTTTAGCTCATCAATATTCATCGGGCTCCTTTCATGTCACCTGATAAAGGGGGCTTTGCACAATCGACAAAATCATTTTACGAATGGCAGCATCGGTCAGCGGAACTTTATCCCCAGCCGCTTCCTGGAAACGCTTACGCAAATCTTCGGAGATCGTTTCGCCAGGCAGGAACCGTGTGGAAAGCGCCGCCAGAAGCTTTTCTGGGCTTTGACGTTGCTCTGCGGTGGCAATCGAGGCAATCGGAGCAGGGGAAAGTGCGATCGTTTCCCGCATTTTTTCTGTGGCGGCCTGTTTTTCTGCTGGGGCCATGTCTTTGGCGGAATGGCTGACTACCATCCCCTCAGGGTTGATCTCTGGGGGGGCTACGGCCATCGCGCCACTCTCTGCAGCCACCCGCACCATATTGAGAGATCCGAGTTTCTGTAGTCCTTGGGTACCCTCAACCAACCAGGAACCGTACTCATAACGGCGGGTGATACTGGCCGTGTTGATCCACGCGATACCCCCGTCCCATCCTTTAACATTGGGCGGCTCGAAAAGAATTTGACCGAGCTGGCTCAAAATATGGGCGGAAAGAGCGGGGGCAGGCATAGGTCGATCGATCTGTCGGCACAGTCCCACCAACCACTCGGTGGGGGATTTCACTCGGTCGGCCGCGCGGACGGGATCGTAAAAGTTTGGGTTCGTCCACATCGCCATCAGGAAGGGACGAATCTGGCCTCCGAGAGATTTCCATTCGCGCACCAACTCCTGCAGAAGGGGCTCGGGAGGCGACCAGCCTGCGTAGAAGCGCCAAAGCTTTTGCGAGATCCATCGCGAAGAAGCTTCTTGGGCTAAGGCCAATCGAACCACATCTGTCCCATCGAAGTTTCCAGTTGATCCAAAAATCGTCTTCGATCCTGAGTCATGCCATTTCGTCACATTTTTAAAAGAGGGGCGAGACCCGGACTGAAGGCCACCCTTTTTTCCGCTTCCCGAACTGACGGTCCAGCCAGTGAAAGCGCGGGCGCTCTCTTGGATATCTTTTTCCGTATAATTACCTTCGCCAAGAAGAAAAAGTTCAAACAGCTCGCGGGCAAAATTCTCGTTAGGGGCCTCCGCTCGGCTGAGAGTTCCATCGAGATAGATCAGCATGGCGGGGTCCTGAGCAACCCCCAGAACCAGATCCGACCAGGAGCCGTAACCTTTTTCGCGAAAGAGGCTGTTTTGTTGATAGAGGAGGTAAGGGCTACGGACCTTTTCGAAACTGGTGGCAAAGTGCCCGTGAAGAAACAGGGTCAGCTTTTCACGAGCCGCTCGCGCTGGGTCGGCCATCTGCTTGAGCCACCATCCACGCAACTCGGTCAATTGCCGACTCTGAGTGGCACGGGCGTACTGAGCGAATTCCCGCTTTGCCTTCTGTTTTCCCTCCTCGGAAAGGGAGCTCATCTTGGTCCGCTCTTCTTGTGTGAGATCTTTAATATTCACCTCCCCTAAGAAGGAGGGGGGATCG
Source organism: Verrucomicrobia subdivision 6 bacterium (assembly GCA_947441075.1). Taxonomy (GTDB): domain Bacteria; phylum Verrucomicrobiota; class Verrucomicrobiia; order Methylacidiphilales; family Verrucolacustridaceae; genus Verrucolacustris. The sequence continues at coordinate 2,308 of CANESK010000011.1, read as the reverse complement.
GAGGCAAGAGACTTGGAAGCGCCCAAGAGCGACTCAGCGGCCTCAGCCGGGGAAAGTTTGGCGAGAGCGTCCACTTCATCTGGAGTGCCCCCAAATCCAGCCCTCTGGAGGAGCATGCCCGCCTTCGTTCGATCCCAATCCGAGGCATTGAGGAGCGCCATCATCTCGAGTCCCAATATACACCAGAGCAAAGAATGTCGCCGTCTTTCTTTAGATGAATGGACATGGGCAACCAGCGGCTCGTCGTCCCTTCTCATTTATTCACGAGCTATCTGGCAGAAACTCCCTTGATGCTCGACAAATCAAGATCGTAGCCCACCCTTCGAGCTATGAAATCCACTACAAATCCTGCCCCTCAAATCATCCGCGTTGTCGGTTACGGCCTGCTCGTCTTCGCTGGCATCGATCTTCTCTTTCAACTTCTCGGCAATCCATTTGGTGGGGCTCTCCAAGCATTTCGGTTTAGCTCAGGCCTGGTCGATCGCACCCCCGTTCCCCTTCTTGCTCTTGGAGTTCTGCTCGCTTTCCCGCGGGTCATGCCCCTACCGATCGAAAGGACGGTGATGCGCCTTCTTTCTTTTGTCCCCTTTGTCTACGCGGGCGGATTTCTCGTCGTCATCGTTGCCGCTCTAGCCACTGGTAATCGCCTAATCGTTGCCGCCGAACAGCAGATCACCACTCAAAGCCAAGCGCAGATGCGCCAGCTCGAAACCACCGTTGATCGGGTTAAAATTCTCACTCCGGCTGAACTCCAAAGTGTGGTGGTGAATTTTAATCAGCAAAATCGCACCACCCTTCAAGCTAACGAATTTATTTCCAAGCTCACGGCCCAGACTGAAACCCAAAAGGCCCAACTCAGAGAAGGCACCGCCCGCGCTTTGCAAAATCAGCGTCGGTCAATGACCCTCGAGCTCTTGAAGGTTCTTCTTGGTGCAGTGGCGGGCTCGGGAATTATGTTCCTCCTCGGTCTCGCGGGGAGTTGGGCTCGCAGCTCCGGTGCGACTCACGACTAAGCCGAGCACGTGGTAAAAATCTCGGTTTCGTACGAGGGCCAGCTTCGCTGCTCCGCTACCCACGGGCCGTCAGGGGCCGCGCTCTCGACCGATGCCCCTGTCGATAATGAGGGAAAGGGAGAATCCTTCTCTCCCACCGACCTTGTTGCCACCGCTTTGGCCACCTGTATGGCTACGATCATGGGGATTTCTGCTAAACGCCATTCCGTCAACCTTGAGGGGATGACCATTGAAACGACAAAAGAAATGAGTAGCGATACGCCACGGAGAATCGTGGCACTCAAATCGACGATCACCATTCCACTCTCTTCAAATCATCCGCAAAGAAAACTACTGGAAGCAGCCGCCCTCGGCTGCCCTGTTCACCACAGCTTGGACCCACGGATCGCAAAGCCCGTCGAGTTTGTTTGGCAAAGCTCCTAACACCCCATTCCTCCTTAATCCCTAAGCCGTATCGATAAAAAAGCCCCGAAAAGCCGAAGTCTCCCAGGGTTTTCTTTAAAGCAGGGAATCTTCTTAGAAGCTATAAACAACTTCCGCACCAGCGTAGTAAGCCGGTCCGCCAGACTGCGAACCATTCGAGTAACCATTTGCGGTGCTGTAGATATTGCTGCCCCAATCCATTCGGTACTCTGCACGGATGAGGAGATTATCAATCACGTTAAACCCTGCTGTGAGGGTGTACTCCCAGAGGTTGTCACCAGTCACATGACTGTAGGAAGTGCTGGTTTTTCCCTGATTGCCAAAAGCGTAGCTGTTGTTCGAACCGAGGTATTCACCACGACTGCAGAGCGAGAACCAGTCGTTAAACTGGTATTTCGCATACGCGCCCGCGCCATACCAGCAAGAGTTCACATTCGTATCCCCACCTGTACCGCCCGCCGACCCAGAACCCGAAGTGTTTCCTAAGAGAGCATTGAAGGCCAAGAGCAGTTTGTCGTTGGCGAACTTCGGTGCCCAATTTCCCCATGAGTTATAGATCAAGGTATAAGCAGATACATTCGCTGATACCGAGCTCGATGTGAAGTTGCTGTTCTGTGTTGAGGAGACAGAGGTGTTGTTGTCGTTGCCGGTGCTGTACTGGAAGTTGTTGCTCCAGTTCGCATTGCCACCAGGGGCAGTCACGTTCAACGCTGCGAGCAAGGCCACGCCGTCCGAACCGTTGGGGTTGGTCGTGGTGTTGTTATCGCTGTTGGAACCGTTAACTACGCCCAATTTTCCATCGAGGTAATCGTCAAACTTGTAGGACGAAAGTACACCGGTGTAGTAGAGGGGCATCACATTGAACAGCAACC
>CANESK010000010.1 GCA_947441075.1 Verrucomicrobia subdivision 6 bacterium | reverse complement strand
GGGACCGTCCGTAATACTGCTGTGATCGATTACAACCCTCCTGAATTTGAGGATGAGAGCTATTGGGCCTACTTCAGCGGGGATAACAATGTTCTGGAAAAATGTTACTTCAAGGGAAAGAACAACATGCATCCTCTTTTGGGTAATGCGATTGATGGGAGTCGAACCAACACCGTGCGGAGCTGTTATTTTAAGAATATTCCCTACGAGGATGGAAATGGGCGCGAGATCTTGCGGATGTGGGGCCCCGGTAAATTTGATCCGAAAGATAAGGATGGGGCTTTTTGTGTGGTGGAGGGAAATCTGTTTGAGGGCGCGGACGGGGAAGGGACGGAAATCATTTCGTTGAAGTCCAACTACAATCAGGTTTTGAGTAATACGATTGTGGCGAGTCGTGGTTGTCTCAATATCCGGCAGGGCTCTCACAACCTAGTGAAGGGAAATATTTTGCTGGGTAAGGGGGTGGTAGGGGCGCAGGGGCTACGGATGTCGGGTTTTGATAACAAGGTGGAAGATAACTATGTCTCAGGTTGCGAATGGGGAATTCGGATTCAGACGGGGGAGTATACGGAATCGGCTTTGACCCCGAGCTATCAGGCGAACATGAAGGAGAAAAAGAGCAAAAAGGGAGAGGCAACCGAGGTGAATGTGGCCAAGTATCCCCCGGTTCAGGATTTGCTGCTGGCGCGCAATGTTTCGGTCAATAATACGGGAGCAGATTTAGAGGTTGGCTTTGCCTACAAGCGGCATTGGCCTGAGAATCAGCTGGTCCTTTTGCCCGAGAATTGTCAGATCAAAGATAACCAATTTATTCGTTCGAATGGTGGAGAATCGGTCATTGGGGCGGTGGCCGACACGGAACCCCCTTTGGATAAGATCAAACTGAAGCCGAATCATTTTGAGAACAATGTGCTGTTGGGTGGGACTTGTGCCGATGCCCTTGCTTCCTCTGGATGTAAAATTCAGGCGATTCCAAGTGGATGGTCGGAGGAGAAGGAGCTGGCAAACTGGAAGCCGTTGACTCCAGATGAGGTAGGGCCTGGATGGGTGATTGCCTTACGTAAGGCGGGCCAATTCGCGGTGGAGGACGATCTGTCGTGTGCTCGGGCGCCTACTGACAAGGCAGAGAAAAAGAAGAAAAAGAAGAAAAAAGATTAGGTTGGACGAATGCCGAGGGCGGCACGGACGGTCTGCTCGAAGGTTGTGGTTGGGTCGAGCATGGAAATCTCGACTCGAAGGAAAAGGACGGGGATGTCGCGTGGGGGGAATGGAGGAAAGCGGACGGAATCCTTTTCGGTGGTAATGAGGGCGAGGCCGCGACGAGCTCGGGTCCGGGTAAGGGCATTTTCGATTTCCGAAGCGTAGAAGCGATGATGATCGGCAAAGGATCGCTGGTAGACGATTTCAGCTCCTAGTTTGATAAGGCCGGCAAAGAAGCTTTCAGGCACGGCTATGCCTGCGAGGGCCCCGACACGCAGCCCCCGGAGAAAGGAGAGCGGTTGTTTTTCACCTGTGAGAACATCCTCTAAGTGAAGAGGGTGGTGGCTGCAGGGATGAATGGGAGCGTGAAGGTTATGGCGGCGAATGGTTTTTTCTAGCTCTGCATGGTCGGTTCCAAGGCATTTGGTCAGGAGGATTAGATCGGCGCGGCGTAGAGCATCGGGAGGTTCGCGAAGAACTCCCCTAGGCAAAACATGCTTATTGCCGAAAGGATTCTGCCGATCGACGAGGAGAAGGTTGAAGCGATCGCCGAGGCGGAGGTACTGGAAGCCGTCATCGAGAAGGAGGGTGTCGGACCGATAGTTGCGGATGGCGTAACGGGCGCTTTTGACTCGGTCGGAATCGACGAGCACGGCGACACCGGGGAGATTACGGGCGAGCATGAAGGGCTCGTCTCCTGCTTGGGCTGAATCCAGGAGGACCGATTTTCCGTCCGAAACAACGCGAGGGGGGGATGGAATCCGGCCTGGAAGAAACTTATCCGCCAGGCGGGTGAGGAGAGGTTTGGGAGCGCTTTTGTATCCACGACTGAGGATGGCGACACGGCGACCTGCTTCGTGCAGAGAGCGGGCAAGTTTTTCGACGACGGGAGTTTTACCAGTGCCACCTACGGTGAGATTACCGACGCTGATGACCATGACGCCGACCGAGTATCGGCGGAAGACAGCATCTTGGTAGAAGCGGGCACGCAAGCGCATGATGCCTGCGTAAATCGTAGCGAGGAAGAGAAGGAGAGGTTTAAGGAGGGATGCGCGGCGTCCAGCCGCACGATCCAGAATGACATCGGTGGCAAACTGTTCGAGAGATTCGAGAGCCTTAATTGCCATAAAGGTAAGGTGGAGATTTTAGGGTCAAAGGTTGAGATAATTCGTTACCGCGCGGGTTGCCAACCTCAATAATCGCCCCATACTATTTTTCTCTCTTGATCCCTTTATTCCTTAACCAAGCGGCAGCAGAAGCTGTGACAAAATGTCACACACGTACAGAGCTTATTGTGACAGAATGTCCCACACTTAAATTATTTGATAAATATAACTGTTGTCAGTTAACACTTTGTGCATATATTAAATTGGCACGTATCTTGCGTTAAAGAATAATATTATGGCAAAAATACTAGGAATTGATTTAGGAACGACCAACTCATGTATGTCGGTAATGGAAGCTGGGCAACCAGTGGTTCTAGAAAATTCGGAGGGAGCGCGCACCACTCCGTCGATTGTAGCTTTTACGAAGGGTGGGGAGCGGGTGGTTGGGCAGGCGGCGAAGCGGCAAGCGGTGACCAATCCCAAGAACACGATTTTTTCGGTTAAGCGGTTGATCGGTCGCAAATTTGTCGAAGTGCAGGAAGAGACGAAGCGGTTGCCCTATAAAGTGGTGGCAGCGAAGAATGGGGATGCGCATGTCGAAGTGGAAGTGAAGGGGGAGAAGAAATCTTTTTCGCCCGAGGAAGTTTCCTCCTTTATTTTGGCCAAACTCAAGGCGGATGCGGAATCGAAGCTGGGAGAAAAAATCACCCAAGCGGTGATCACGGTGCCTGCTTATTTCAACGATAGTCAGCGTCAGGCGACGAAAGATGCGGGGAAAATTGCTGGGCTAGAAGTTCTGCGGATTATTAACGAGCCGACCGCGGCCTCTTTGGCCTACGGACTGGATAAGAAGAAGGATGAGAAAATTGCGGTTTATGATTTGGGCGGTGGGACTTTTGATATCTCGGTTTTGGATATTGGGGACGGGCTTTTTGAAGTAAAGGCGACGAATGGGGATACCCATTTGGGTGGAGACGATTGGGACATGGCGGTGATGGACTGGATTATTGCGGAGTTTAAGGCGGATGCTGGGATCGACTTGCATGGGCAGCCTGATGCTTTGCAGAGAATCCGAGAAGAGGCAGAGAAGGCGAAAATCGCTCTATCCTCGGCTCAGGAGTACGAGATTAATTTGCCATTTGTGACGGCGGATGCTTCTGGACCGAAGCATATCGCGAAGAAACTGACTCGGGCGAAGCTCGAGCAGTTGACCGACAAACTAAGGGAACGGACGATTGGGCCGGTCAACGCCTGTCTGAAGGATGCAGGCTTGGCATCCAAACAGATCGACGAGCTGGTTTTGGTCGGAGGAATGACGCGGATGCCATCGATTATTGAGACTGCGCGTAAGTTAATTGGGAAAGAGCCTCACAAGGGTGTGAATCCCGATGAGGTGGTGGCGATCGGGGCGGCGATTCAGGGGGGGGTGTTGAAGGGTGATGTCCATGACGTGCTTCTCCTCGACGTAACTCCTTTGACCTTGGCGATTGAAACGGCGGGTGGGGTGGCGACGCCGATGATTCCGCGCAATACGACAGTGCCAACGAAAAAGACGAATGTGTTTAGCACCTACTCGGACAACCAACCGGGGGTGGAGATTGTGATTTTGCAGGGGGAACGTCCTCTTTCTCGGGATAACAAGAGGCTGGGCACCTTTCATTTGGACGGGATTCCGCCTGCGCCGCGTGGCGTGCCTCAGGTGGAGGTGACGTTTGACATCGATACTAACGGGATTCTGCAAGTTTCAGCGAAGGATCTGGGATCGGGGAAAGAGCAGAAGATTTCGATTACTGGCTCGAGCGGTCTATCCAAGGAAGAGGTAGAGAAGCTGACGCGCGAAGCGAAGGAGCACGAGGCGGAAGATCTTAAGGCGAAGGAGAAGATTGAATCGCGGAACACAGCGGAGAACACTGCTTTTGCTGCTGAGAAGATGATGAAGGAGATGGGGGACAAGCTGGATGGGGCGAAGAAAAAAGAGATTGAGGAGGCGGCGGCCGCGGTGAAAGAAGCGGTGAAGAAAGATGATGAAGCCGCCATCAAAGACACGGCGGAAAAGCTGAACACGCTGGTTCAGGCGGTGAGTTCAGATCTCTATCGGCAAGCGTCGGAAAAAGCGGCCGCAGGAAAAGAAGCAACTTCGGAACCGGGAAACTCGGGCACGGCGGATCGCGGAACCCAACCTGAAAAGGGTGAGGGGGAAGTGATTGATGCCGAGTTCGAGATGGTTGACAAAAACAAGAAGGGCGGCCCAAAGCCGAGTTAACCCTGGGTCCCTCGGGACCTTGCCCATCCTTCAGACAAACCGAAACCTCAAAACCAAAGAAAGGAGTTCACCCAAGCTATGGCTAATGTGAATATCCGTCCTCTCGGCGATCGGGTGCTGGTGCATCCTCTCGAAGAGCAGGAAGTGAAAAAAGGCGGGATCATTATCCCCGATACCGCTAAAGAAAAACCCCAGGAGGGGAAAGTAGTCCAAGTTGGACCCGGAAAACGGGACGACGCGGGCAAACTCATCCCGATGGAAGTTAAAAAAGGGGACAAGGTCCTGTTTAGTAAATACGGCGGGACAGAAATTACCCTCGAAGGCGAGAAAATGCTGATCATGCGTGAGGATGATATCCTCGGCGTGGTGAGCTGAAGGAGGAAATGAATTATGGCAGCCAAACAAATCTTGTTTGACGAAGCCGCCCGGCACGCGCTTTTGCGCGGCGTGGAGAAGCTCTCCAAAGCCGTCAAAGCGACACTCGGACCGGCCGGTCGCAACGTGGTTCTCGATAAAAAGTTCGGATCTCCGACCATCACCAAAGACGGTGTGACGGTTGCGAAAGAGATCGAGCTCGAGGATCCTTATGAAAATATCGGTGCGCAACTCGTTCGTGAAGTCGCTAGCAAAACTAGCGATATCGCGGGGGACGGCACCACCACCGCCACAGTTTTGGCGGAATCGATCTACCGGGAAGGTCTCAAGAATGTGACCGCCGGGGCGAATCCGACTGAGCTGAAGCGTGGAATCGATCGCGCGGTGGAAGCTATTGTGGAAGAGCTCGCGGCGATCAGCAAAAAAGTGAAGGACAAGGACGATATTCGCCAGGTCGCGACCGTCTCTGCCAACTGGGACAAAACGATCGGTGAGATTATCGCCGATGCTTTGGACAAGGTGGGCAAGGATGGCACGGTGACGGTGGAAGAAGCCAAATCGATTGAAACCTCCCTCGAAGTGGTCGAGGGGATGCAGTTCGATAAGGGTTATCTCTCTCCTTACTTTGTCACGAACCAAGAAGATCAAGAAGCATCCTTAGAAAATGCTTACATCCTCATTCACGAGAAGAAAATCTCGAGCTTGAAGGACATGTTGCCTCTCTTGGAAAAGGTAGCCAAATCAGGCAAGCCTCTCTTGGTCATTGCGGAAGAAGTTGAGGGTGAAGCCCTGGCAACTCTCGTGGTGAACAAGCTGCGTGGGACTCTGCAAGTCTGTGCCGTCAAGGCGCCGGGCTTCGGAGATCGCCGCAAATCCATGCTGGAAGACATTGCTATCCTCACGGGTGGCAAGATGCTCAGCGAGGATCTGGGGATCAAGCTTGAGAACGTTACCTTAGAGGATCTCGGCCGCGTGAAGCGCGTGGTTGTGGACAAAGAGAACACCACCCTGATCGAAGGGGTGGGGAAAAGCTCTGACATCCAAGGCCGTGTCTCGCAGATCAAGAAACAGATCGAAGAGACCACCTCGGACTACGACAAAGAGAAACTGCAGGAACGTCTGGCGAAGCTCGCGGGCGGGGTGGCAGTGATCAATGTCGGTGCAGCAACCGAAACTGAGATGAAGGAAAAGAAGGCCCGCGTAGAGGACGCATTGCATGCGACTCGTGCGGCCGTGGAAGAAGGCATCGTCCCCGGAGGGGGCGTGGCTTTGATTCGCGGTCAGAAGGCCATCGAGAGTCTCAAACTCAAAGGGGATCAGGCGATCGGGGCGGAGATCATCCGTCGCGCCGTCGAACAACCTTTGCGTACTTTGGCGGATAACGCCGGAGTGGAGGGCTCGATCGTGGTCCAAGAAGTGAAAAGTCGAAAAGGCGCCGAGGGCTACAATGTGGCCACCGGTGAATATGTTGATCTCGTCAAAGCTGGCGTGGTTGACCCGACCAAAGTCACTCGGTCCGCTCTGCAGAACGCCGCATCTATCGCGGGTCTGCTCCTCACCACCGAAGCGGTGGTGACGGAGTTGCCCGAGAAGGAGAAGGCACCGGCACCCGCAGGTGGCGGTCACGGCGGAGGGATGGACTACTAATCCATTCGTAAGTATTTCCCCCGGGGTACGTCCCCCGAGGGGAGCTGAAGAGGGCGCGGTTCCGAAAGGAGCCGCGCCTTTTCGGCTTTCTAAGGCTCAAGTGGGGATTGAGAATAGGAGCGTGGGTATGATCACGATTGAACGCCTCTATATTTCTCCTGAACACAATTACGTTGGGCATAAGGGTCAACCTGCGGGGACCCAACCTCATTTTGAAGTGTCTGAGATCGCTTGTGTGGCAGGGAGTGGAATTCGAGAGGATCGTTACTTTGATCATCAACCCGATTACAAAGGCCAGATCACCTTTTTTTCCTCGGAAGTGTTTCAGCTTATGAAAAGAGAGCTCGGTTTGGATTCAGCCGATGCAGGGAGTAGTCGCCGTAATGTACTGATTTCAGGAGTGGATCTAAATCAGTGGATTGGAAAAGAGTTTGAGCTTCAGGGAGTTCGTTTCTTTGGGGTCGAAGAGTGCCGTCCTTGTGCATGGATGGATCAGGCCTTCGCTCCTGGGGCTCATTCGTGGCTCATGGGGCGTGGCGGGTTACGAGCAAGAATCCTGACCGATGGCACCCTTAAGCTTGGCTAAGGGTAATTCGGTCTTTTAATGGAATGTTCCGTACGCTTCGCGGAAAAGCGAATGGCTAACCTGCTTGGGTTACGCTAAAAAAAGGATTATGTCATACAAAAGTATCCGAAAAGTGCTGGTAGGAGTGCTGCTGGTCTTGGCAGGTTGTACGGGAGGGAAGGACGATAAGGTCATTGCAGTGGCAGTATCTCCCTCGTCCCCTCCGATGCTTTTTAGTGAGCAGGGCAAGATCCAAGGTGCTGACCTAGATCTTTTTGAGGGCTATGCCCAGTCGCGTGGCTGCACTTTTACAATCACACCCTACGACTGGCAAGGCATGCTGGGAGCTGTCTCTAGTGGACAAGCTGAGGTCGCGTTTTCTGGAATCTCGATTACGGAAAAGCGAAAAGAGGCGATGGATTTCTCGCAACCCTACTACGACAACGCTTGGCATCTGGTCTGCTTGAAGAGTCGAAACATAAAGATTACGGATTTAGCTCAGCTTAAGGCCTACTCGATTGGGTATCCACGCGGAATGGCCTACAACGATCTGATTAAAAACGAATTAGAACCTAAGGGGTACTACTCCTTAGATCGGGTTAAGCTGTACCCCTCGTACAGTGAAGCGATTACCGACCTACAAAACGGAAATCTCGACTTGGCTTTTGTAGAAGAGCCCGTTCTGGCGAACTATGTGCATAAGCTGAAGCTTCCTTTAGAAAGCGCCTATGTTTTTAAGGGTTTTGATCGATTGGGTTTCGCCTTTGCCAAAGGATCGAAGCGAAGAGATGACTTTGATGCGTACTTAAAAGAGATTGGACCCGAAAAGGTGAAGGCGATTCTGGATCGCTGGATGAAGTAGTTTTGGAGATCGTGCTTCATTGAACTTCTTTGAGATCGTTGCGCAGTTAGCGCAGGGTCTGGTTTCGACCGTGGTGGTAACCCTCGTCTGTAGTGGAACTGGCATGGGAGTAGGGTTAACGGTGGCGGGGTTACGGCGGATGGGTTATGCGCATCTGGTGCATCTCCTAGATGGTTTTACCTACATCTTCCGAGGAGTTCCGGTTTTAGTACTGCTTTTCCTTGTGTATTTCGGTTTGCCCAGCGTGGGTATCAAAGTAGGTCCGCTGTTGGCGATGGCTCTGAGCTTAGGGTTAATTGCGGGGGCGTATCTGGCGGAGGTTTTTCGTGGGGCCTTGGACTCGGTCGAAGCTTCCGAAATTCTTGCGGCCGAGGCAATGGGGATGAGTCGATTCCAGATTCTAACTAGCATTGAGTTTCCCCAGATGCTGCGTCTGGCAGTGCCAGGAATGATCAATGAGTTTACCTCTATCCTGAAGTACTCCCCATTTGCCTATACGGTGGGAATCGCTGAAATCACAAAGCAGGCGATGACCCTGACGGCGACGACACTTCGTGGGATCGAGATCTATCTTGCGGTGGGTGTGTTGTACTTCCTTATTTATCGGATTCTTTTGGCAGGAGTTCATTTTTTGGAGAAGCGTTATCAAGTGCCAGGATTGGGAACGACCTAAGATGGCCCTCATCCAAATTCGAAATCTGGTCAAGAGATTCGGTACTCATACCGTTTTGGACGGAGTGAATCTTGATCTGCAAAAGGGGGAGATGAAGGTGGTGATGGGGCCTTCAGGCTGTGGTAAATCGACTTTGCTGCGTTGCATTAACCGTCTGGTTGAACCGACCTCTGGGACGATTCTTGTTCGCGATCAAGATATTATGGGACCTGAGGTGGATGTTCGTGCTCTCCGACAAAGCATCGGATTTGTTTTTCAGCAGTTTGCGCTGTACCGCCATTTAACCGTCTTGGGTAATGTTATGCTGGGCCTAAGAAAACTGCGGGGAATGAGCCGGGCGGAGGCGGAAGCCCAAGCACTCTTTCAACTTAACCATCTCGAGATGGCTGACCATCGTGACAAATATCCATCGCAGATCTCAGGAGGTCAGAAGCAGCGGGTAGCGATCGCACGGGCTTTGGCGATGGATCCTGCTGTGGTGGTATTTGATGAACCGACTTCGGCACTAGATCCTGTGATGGTGCGAGAAGTAGCAGACCTCTTTAACCGCTTAAACCGGGAAAGGGTCACTTTACTCTGCGTGACGCACGATCTGGCTTTGGCGAGTCAAATTGCCAATCGGGTCATTTTCTTAGATCAAGGGGTAATTCGAGCCGATGACACCTTAGAGAACCTAGCGAAGCATCATCCCAGTGATCAGGTGAGGGCTTTCTTTGGGGAAAAGGAGGGTCAATCGTGAGCGGATGGATTGGATTTCAGCGTGACTTACTTGAGCAGTTGCCCCTGATCTTGGCGGGTCTGCGTCAGACTTTACAACTTACGGTGATCATTAGCGTCACTGGTTTTCTTTTTGGCTTAGTGGTTTTCTACTTTTCTAATAGCCCTTATCGATGGGTGCGTTCTTTGATTCAGGGTTATATCTCCTTTTTTATCGGTACTCCGCTGATTGTTCTTCTTTTCCTAATGTACTACGGATTACCTCAGTGGGGCCTGAGGTGCTCTCCCTTTCTTGTAGCGGTGATTGGTTTCACGATGAATGTGGCGGCTTACAATGCGGCGTATCTGACGACTGCTAGGAATGGGTTGGATCCGAGCGAGATTGAGTCGGCTCGGGCACAAGGATTCGGGCGTGGGCAGATCTTCCGATGGATCACGCTTCCCCAAGTCCTGCGTTTATCCGTACCGGCCCTTACGAATCAGTGTATCGGGAATCTAAAGGATAGTTCGGTGGCGTTCCTGATTCAGTACACCGAGTTCTTTGCTCGGATTCAAGAGTTGGCGGCAACTAACTTTCAGTTCTTCAAAGCGTATCTATTAGCGGCGGGGGTGTATCTGGGTTTGGTCTCGATTCTCGTCTTGATGGCTCGGCAGGTGGAGAAGTGGACTCGGCTGCCTGGTTTAGGAAGATAAAAGGGTTAAGGTGTTCCGCTTATCGGAATGCGAAAAAGACGCCGAGACCAACGAGCCCAGCTTGAAAAATGAGTCCCGTGACGATGTTGAAAGGTTCTTTGCCTCGGTAGTGGCACTTTTCGTGGAGGCGATGGATCGATTCAAGACAGCTTGGCGGTTTCTGAAGCAGATCGCGGATTCCTGTTAGGTAATCGGGGAGAATGGAGCCGAAGGCTCCTGCAAGAAGAGTCCAGAATCCGGTGGATGCAAGAAGGGGAGATGAGAGAAGTAGAAAAAAAACTCCTGCACCGAGGATCTGGTCGACAAAAACCATCGGCAGGAGGCGTTTAAGTTTGGTGAGGTGATTTGGAGAAGAGTGGACCCAGTGCCCGATGCCTGCATCGCCATGGGGGATGGCATCGAAAAGGAGGTGACTGAGAACTCCTGCGCAGAAGGCGGGGATGGGACCACCAGGAATCCAGTGGGCGAGTGCCATTCCCACGGGGATATGGACGGGTGAAAACATGGGGTAGCTAGTTGCGAGCTTTGGCTAGGGCGGCGACGAAAGCGCGGACGCGGGCGGGATTGATTTTACTATTCTTCTTGAGGGCCGTGCCGACAATGAAACCTGAAGCTTCTGGGAGAAAGGTAGGAAGGGTTTCTAGGGTGGTGCCGCTACCGATGAGGAGAGGGGCACGCGGGACGATGGAGTGGACGCGGCGAAGATGTTCAGGATCGGCAGACCAACCGGTCCCGCCGCCAGTGACAATGAGGGCATCGGCACCGCCGCGTTCCCAGGCGTCGCGAGACTCATCTTCCAAGGTGTAGCCTGCTGCGAGGGGGGCGGAGTGTTTCACGTCGACATCGGCGAAGATGCGAATTTTCTCTGCGCCAATTTCACGACGGAACCGAAGAAGGCTCTCGGCGATTCCTGAGATGAGTCCTTGATCGGCAACGCGGGCACCGACGAGGACATTGACGCGGATAAACTGAGCTCCGACTGCATGGGCGATGGCCATCGCCCCGATGCCGTCATTACGTAGAAGGTTGATTCCGAGGGGTCCAGGGAAAAGGTCACGGGCTTCCGTGGCTAGGGAGGTGAGGGCGGCGACGGTGGCGGGACTGGCGGAGCCTTGAGGAAAGGGAGTATCGCCGAAATTTTCGATGATAATGGCGTGGGCGCCGCCACGATGAAGAGCCTGAAGATCGCGGCGGAGGGCGGTACGGGCCTGGGAGAGATTTCCGGAGTAGTGAGGGGCGCCGGGTAGGGCCGGGAGGTGTACGACGCCAAGTAGAACCGGCTTTTTTTGAAAGAGGGCAAAAGGGGTCATGGGGATGGTGGGGTAGGGCGTTCGACGTACTCGATGGCGCCGCCTGGGGCTTGAGCATAGACTGATTTGGTTCCGTCGCGGTGGGTTTGAGCTTTGCCGTAGGCGGAGGCGTCGGGCACGAGAAACCCGAGGTGTAGAGGGTGTTGGCCTTCGGTAACGAGGGCGAGGGAGGTATTCTCGAAATCGAGTTGCGCCCAGGTGGCATCCGCATATTTAACGCGACAAGCAAAGTGTTCGGTCCACCAACGAACCGCGGCGGGCACATCGGTGACGGCCAAGGCCACATGATCGAGACGGGAGGGTTTGGACATACTTCTAATTTGCCTCCAGAGGAGTTGAGTCAAAAGGGAATTATTAAACGAGGTTAGGAGAAAGGAATTAAACCTGCGCGGTGCGAGCTTGGACTGTGCGGTAGGTTTTATCGCCGACGATGGAGGTATTGATGATGACGAGGGGGGCATGAGGAAGGATCAGTCCTTTGGCGAGGAGATCACCGATGACATCGCGAATAAGAACTTCCCTTTCTTGGCGTTCAAAGGGAAGGCAGCGGGCGCGTACGCCATAATGCAGTGCCAGTTGGCGAGCGAGGGCAACGGTGGGGGTGAAGGCATAGATGGGGGTAACTTTTGGGCGCAGGGCGGCGGCGACGCGGGCCATTCGTCCCGTGCGGGTGAAAAGAAGAATGCCTTGGGCTTCGAGTTGATTGGCGAGATGGACACCTGCGGACACGACTCCATCTGCCTCTCCCTCGGTGTGAATGCCTTTTTCGTAGCCAATGGAGCCAGAGCGTTCGATACGACGGGCAACTCGGTCGAGGACTTCGAGACAGGCTCGTGGATACTTTCCGGTGGCGGTTTCGCCTGAAAGCATAATGGCATCGGCACCTTCAAAGACGGCGTTGGCGACGTCGGTGATTTCTGCGCGGGTGGGCAGGGGATTGGAGATCATACTTTCGAGCATGTGGGTGGCGACGATGACCGGCTTCATGGAGGCAATGCACTGTTTGAGAATTTTACGTTGAATGATGGGGAGTTCCTCGTAGGGGCACTCCACTCCGAGATCGCCGCGCGCGACCATGATGGCGTCGGCCGCGGAGACAATGCCGAGGATATTTTTAACAGCCGACTGATCTTCGATTTTAGCAATGATGCCGACCTCCTTGGCGTTGTGCTGGGAAAGGAAATCTCGTAAAGCGAGAACATCGGCGGGATCACGAACGAAAGATAAGGCGACCCAATCGATGCCGATTTCGAGACCTACTTTTAAATCGGCGGCATCTTTTTCGGTAATAGCGGGAAGATTGACACGAACTCCTGGAAGGTTGATGTGTCGACGATCCCCTAGGACGCCTGCGGTTAAGACACGGCAGTGGAGGGAGGTGGCATCTTTGCTGAGGACTTGAAGATGGAGGACGCCGTTATCGACGAGGAGTTTTTGTCCAGGTTCGAGATCATGCAGGAGATCGGGGTAGTTTACGGGAACGGCGGGCGCTGAGGCGTGAGGATCGACGCTGAGGATAAGAGTGTCGCCGACTTTGAGGTGGCGTGGGGTGCCGATGGTTCCAGTACGGATGGCGGGTCCTTGGGTATCGAGGAGTAGGGAGATTTCCTTGCCGCGACTGGCGGCGAGAGTGCGAAGGGAGGGTGCGACCTGGCGGACAAAGTCGTGGCTGGCATGGGACATATTTAGGCGGAAGACATCGGCCCCACCGTCGAGAAGTTGAGAGAGGGCGGAGGGATCGGTGTGTTGCGGTCCGAGGGTGGCGATGAGCTTTGTCCTGCGCGCGAAGGGCAGTTTCCATGTGGAGGTAGAAGTTGCGGAGGTAGTAGGCACCTCCCTTATTAGCCTGTTTATGGAATAAAAAGAAGAAGAGGACGCAGAATGTCTGGAACACTTTGATATATTGAATTTAAAACATTAAACAGTAGATACATACAGATGTTAATAAATTTAAATTAAATGTTGCTATTAAGCGTTGGCAAGCGAATTATTCTACTTGCGAGTGCTTATGCAAACTTTTCAAAACATGATCGTAGATGCGTTGAAGAGTTCGGGCCATACGGTGGCTTTAGTGGATCGAGAATTACGAATTCGGTGGGCGACGGGGATGCAAAGGTCGATGGTGGGAGCGCCCGTCCAAGTATTATGGAAGGGCGCGGTGGCGGCGCGAAAGGAGATGAGCAAGGTGGTACAAAATCTTGCGTGTGGTAACGGATGCAGTGCGGAGTATCGGCAGACCCAAGGAAAATTGCGGGGCAAAGAGTTTCGTTTACGAATCGACTTCATTCCTTTGCGAGATCCGACGGGAGCGGTTGAAGGGTTTGCGGCGGTTCGGCAGATGGCGAGTTCGGCGGCGGTCGGTTTCTCAGATGGGGTGGCGGAGGTCTACGAACTGCTTTTCGAGCTTAATGCGGATGAGTTTTCAGGGTTACTAGCTTCGTAGAGGCAAAGCTCGAGTTAAGCTCCTGGGAGCTCTTTTTCTAAACGCTCGGCTATCCACTGTTTCATCATGGACTGATAGTTGAGGTAGCGCCGTGCGGCGAGGCGTTTGAGGCGGCTGAGCATACGGGGATCCATTCGCAAGGTAATCGAGGTGGAATCTTGGCCCTCGGTCAAAGAAAGAGAGCCGGCCATAAGAGCGGGATCCAACTGGTGAGCAGCCCAGTAGGTTGCCTCTTCATTGGGGTTGGGAAAAAAAGGAATTTCTTCCCATTTTCGAATCGTGGTGAGGGCTGGGGTCAAAGGGATTCCTTAGCTTTTCGTTCGTAAAAATGGTCTTCGGCGTCTGTCATGGGTCTAGTGGCGATGGGTCGCATGCGCCGACCATCCGCGCTGTAAAGGGAGAAGAGAGATTTTCCGGCTAGGCTTTTGCCGAGGCAGAGAAAGCGGGAGTGTTCAGCTAATGGCCCGCCGCCTGGAAGGATCCGCAGGCAGAAGGGATCTTCAAAGCTTTCATGAACTTCCGTTTGGGGAACTTCAGGAGTGGAATAGAGGGACCAGTCAAAATCCATAAAATGGCTCGATTACCTTTCTGATTTGATGTTGCGAGTGCGGAGGGGCGGGTCAAGATTCTCAGTGATGGGGATACAACTTTCTTGGGAGAAACTTCCGGCTTGGCGGGAGGAGGCAAAGAAGCGCGGGGTCAAGGTCGTGGCCACGAATGGATGCTTTGACCTTTTGCACGTGGGGCATGTCCGTTTTCTGCAGGAAGCGCGAGCGCAGGGGGATGTCCTAGTGGTGGGGGTCAATGGGGACAGCAGTGTGCGAGAGTTGAAAGGAGAGGGGAGGCCAGTCAATCCTGAAGGGGACCGAGCAGAAGTGGTGGCAGGACTAGCGGGGGTGGATGCAGTGTTAATCTTTTCCGAGAAGCGAGCGACTCGTTTCTTGGATGCTGTGAGGCCCGATATTTATGTGAAAGGTGGGGATTACCAAGCGGAGCAGTTGGATCAAGATGAACTGGCGGCGGTAAAAAAAGGGGGGGGCATAGTGAAGGTGCTACCGTTGACTCCTGGACGTTCGACCACCGCCGTGCTGCAGAAGTTGAAGAAGTGAGAGGGCTCCGCTTGGGGGTTTTGGGGTCAGGGCAAGGGAGTAATTTTGTCGCGTTGGCTAGGGCGATTGAGCGGGACAAGATTCCGGCTGAAATTGTTATGGTGGGGAGTGATCGGGCGGAGGCGAAAATTGTCGAGCATGCGAAAAAGCTAAATCTTCCTAGGGTGGTCTGTCGAAAGAGTAACTTCCGTACGAAGTTAGAGCCAGAGATTGAGGAGGAGTTGGCCTTGGCGTTGGAGAAGGCGAGGGTGGATCTGTTGGTTTTGGCGGGGTACATGCGGGTGGTGAAAGATCCGCTTTTACGCAAATTCGGAGGGAGGATCATTAATATCCATCCCTCGCTTCTTCCTGCCTTTCCTGGACTACGGGCTTGGGAGCAGGCGCGGTTGGCGGGTGTAAAAGAGGCGGGGTGCACGGTGCACTGGGTCAATTCGCAGGTGGATGGAGGAGAGATTTTGCGACAGGAAACGGTACCAGTCTTGGCGGGGGATAGTGCGGAGTCGTTGCATGGGCGAATTCAAGAGGCGGAGCATCGGTGTCTTCCTCAAGTGGTGCGAGGGTTGGCGGAGGGAAAGATTCCCTGGGCAGAGGACCCGAGGAAATAGACGCTGCCGGCCCTGGATTCGAACCAGGAACAGCCAGATCCAAAGTCTGGTGTGCTACCATTGCACCAGCCGGCAAACAGAGAAAGAGTAGTCGATCTTTTAAAATAATTCGAGCAGACATTTGGATAGAGATAGATCTGGCGTGTTTTGCGCCTTGATCAAGCGAGGGCAGATGGATCTGAAAATACGAGAGAACGCGAGATTAGGCAGTTAAGGGGGGTAAACCGGCTTGAGCGCGGATCGGATTGAGGGCGAGGTTACCGAGGCGGATGGCTTCCTCGGTGGTGGCGGCGCGAATGGTTAAGTGACCCATTTTACGGCCAGGTCGGGCGACTGACTTTCCGTAGAGATGAAGGACAGTCCCAGGAAGAGCGAAGAGGGGAGACCAGTCTGGCTCCCCTTGGACCCAAAGATCCCCTAGGAGATTGAACATGACCGCGGGACAGAGGGGGGTGACGAGTCCGAGGGGCAAGCCACAGACGGCTCGGATCTGCTGTTCGAACTGGCTGGTATGGCAGGCTTCAGCGGTAAGATGGCCTGAGTTGTGCACGCGGGGGGCCAGTTCGTTGACGAGAAGTTTGCCGTCGTCGAGTTCGAATAGTTCAACGCCAAGCAAGCCGACCAGTTGGAGCTGGTCGGCGATAGAGGAGGCGAGAGAGAGGGCGGCAGCAGCGGTTGTGGCGGAAGTGCGAGCGGGGAAGACGGTACGTTCCAAAACACCTCCTTGGTGGCGGTTCTCGAAAGGAGGGAATGGCACGGAAAGACCAGTGGATTGGCGGGCAAGGAGGACCGATAGTTCGCGGACAAAAGGAACGTGCTCTTCAAGAACAGCCCGGGGAACATTGATTTGGGACCAGGCTTGTTGAGGGTTGGCGGAGGGGTCGAGGGGAAGTTGCCCTTTGCCATCGTAGCCAAATGCGGAGGATTTAAGACGGGTTTTGCCAGGGAATCGGGTGAGGGCCGAAGCGAGTTCGCTGGCGGAGGCGACAATTTCGAAGCGAGGACTGGGGAAATTATATTTCTTAAGAAATTCGCGTTCCCGTTCGCGGTGTTGGCAGAGGTGAAGGACTTCGGGGTGGGGAAAAACCGGTCGGATCGAAGCGATTTGGCGAAGAGATTCGACAGGAATATTTTCGAACTCGTAGGTAACGACGTCGCTGGCTTCGGCCAGGCGTCGGAGAGCTTTGGAATCGTCGAATGGGGCGGTCAGGGCGACATCGGCGACGGGGGCAGCGGGGCAAGCGAGTTCGGGGTCGAGAACGGCGATGCGGTAACCTAAGCGGCGAGCGGTGAGGGCGAGCATGCGCCCGAGTTGGCCCCCTCCGACGATGCCGATGGTTTTGCCTGGAGGAATCACGGGAAGTGTTGAAGAAGTGCGATGGCGAAGCGAGCGGCGGCGATGGCCCCTTTTTTTCCGATGGGGAAAGTAGCGACAGGGATGCCAGCTGGCATTTGGGCGATAGAAAGGAGGGAGTCGAGTCCGCGGAGGGCTTTGCCAGCGACGGGAATTCCGAGGACGGGGAGAGGAGTAAGGGCTGCGACCATACCAGGGAGATGGGCAGCGCCGCCAGCGCCTGCGAGGATCATTCGTAGGCCACGTTTTTCAGCGGAGCGTGCGTAGGTGAAAAGACGCTGGGGAGTTCGATGGGCGCTGACCACGCGGACTTCGGTGGGGATGCCGGCTCGGCGGAGAAGGGTTTGGGCGGGCCGGAGAGTGGGCCAGTCGGAGCGACTGCCCATAAGGATGGCGACGAGTGGTTTCTTACCTTTCAAGATCGGATAGCCTAAAAAGAATTGGGCTGAAATAGAAGCAGTTTGGGATGGTCGTACCCTATTTTGTTGGGGGAGGGGAGGAGCTAGCCATGGCATGGCCTGCGATCCATCCGGTTGTCCAAGCGGATTGAAAGTTAAAGCCACCAGTGAGGCCATCGATGTCGAGGGCTTCCCCTGCGAAATAAAGGCCAGGAACAAGGCGGCTTTCCATTGTTTTGAAATCAACTTCGTTGAGGGGGATTCCTCCGCTGGTAACGAACTCCTCCTTATTCATACTTTTACCGGTGACGAGGAGTTGGGTATGGGTGAGGATCTGCGCGATCTGAAGGGCGGTTTCGCGGTTTAATTTGGACCAGCGGTGTTCTTCGGTAATGCCAGCGCGGAGGAGGAGTTGCTCCCATAGTCGCAGGGGAAGAGAATTCCAGCGTGAGCGTAGGACCATTTGGGCTCCGATGGTTTCGCGACGAATTTGGATTTCGCGCAGGATATCGGCAGAAGAGGATGCGGGGAGCCAGTTGAGATGGAGAGGAAAATTATAATTCAGTTCGTGGAGGGGGCGGGCTCCCCAAGAGGAGAGGCGAAGGATGGCCGGGCCACTCAGTCCTGAGTGAGTAAAGAGGAGGGGGCCACATTCTTTGAGATCGGTGTGAGGAACTGAGACTTCGACCGATTCAACGGAAACGCCTGCTAATTCTCGAAGCCAGGGAGCGTCGACGTGGAAGGTGAAGAGGGAGGGGACGGGAGGAGTAAGGGTGTGGCCGAGGCCTGAGGGTGGATGAGACTCGGGCCGGCATCCACCGGCGGCCCAAAGAAAGCGATCGCACTCCATGAGTGAGCCGTTAGTGAGATGTAAGATGAAGCCACCAGCGGAGGAATTTGTTATCGAGGCAACCCCTGTTCCGGTAAGAATTTTGACTCCAGCTAGACGAGCGGCGGTGGTCAGACAGTCGATGATGGTTTGGGAGGAGTCGGTGATAGGGAATATTCGTCCGTCGTGTTCGGTTTTAAGGAAGACATTGCGTGATTGGAACCAGTCGATGGTTTCGGTGGGACCGAAGCGGGTGAGGGGTCCGATGAGAGTGCGTCCGCCACGCGGGTAGCGGGTGGCGAGTTCCCGTGGTTCGAAGCAGGCGTGGGTTACGTTGCAACGTCCGCCGCCTGAGATCCCGACTTTGGCAAGAAGATGGGTTCCTTTTTCAAGAAGGACGACTTGGGCATTGGGATTGGCCTCGGCGGCGGTGATGGCGGCAAAGAAGCCTGAGGCACCACCACCCGCGATGAGAATGCGCGGCGCGTTCATGGGTTTTCGAGAGCCCAATCCACGGCCTGAGGCAGGGAGTGGGATCCATCGCCACCGAGATTGGTATCAATGGTCTCGAGTCGGCGAATGAGATCGAGAACATCTTTGCGATCCATGGGACCGCCAGCGGCTTGGCAGAAGTGGGTACGGCAACCAAAGGGGCGCGTCTCATAGATGAGGCACTTTTGGGTCTTGGGTTGGAGAAAGGGACAGGAACCGTCGGTGGGGGTGGGCAGAGTTTTTCGACCTGAGGCCCGAAAACCATGAGCGGCGAGAAGGGCCTCGCCGCGGGTAAGATGGGGGGTGCGCCCAGTGAGTTTAAATTGGCAGCATTCGGTGCGACGAAGGCAGTCGCGCTGGACGGGACGTTGGGCGAGGTCGGCGTAGATGGCGCGGACGGCATCGAGGGTGGCTTTCAAGTTGCCTCAATCTAGCCAAAAAAGCTCAATTGGAAAAGGTGGGCTTTGGCGTTCCCACATTCCCAAGAATGTAGGAATGCTTTCCAGGCAAAGTGATTATTTCATGGCTGGAGAAAATGTGTGTGATCTGGCAAAAGAGTGAATGAAGATAGCGGTAATCGGAGCAGGGATTAGTGGACTGGTATGTGCTAAGCACCTTGTCGCAGGTGGGCAAGAGGTCATCGTATTGGAAAAGTCGCGTAGTCTTGGGGGCCGCTGTGCTACTCGGAAATTCGGAGAGCATATCGTGGATACGGGCGCACAGTATTTTACCTTGCGAGACCCTGTTCTTCGAAAAGAGATAGGGAAAGTGGCGGGTGCTCAGTTAAAAACAATTTCCTTTCCTATTTTGATCAATGGGAAAATGGGAGAGGTCTATCGGGAGGGTGAAGAAAGATTTTATATCGGTAGCGGCAATAATCGCTTAGGCGCGATGCTGGCCGATGGATTGGAGATACGAAAGGAGGTAGAGGTTGGGGCGGTGACCTTTGTTGGCAAGGAGTGGGAGGTGGCGGGGGATAGGTATGATGTGGTGGTAAGTTCCGCTCCTTGGCCGCAAAGCGCAAAGATACTGGGTGGGTCTCAGGATGGTGTTGGGTATGAACCTAATTTAACGGCGCTACTGGAGTATGGGGGCGGGTGGAGTGGTGCGGTCTACGCTCAGATTGATCCGAGCGGCGAGGATCCGTTGAGCTGGGTGGCGTGTGAAAATGCCAAGGTGGGGCGAGTGACGGATGGGAGTACGGTTTATGTGATTCAGACTTCAGCGAAGTACAGCCGAGAGAATCTTGAGAAAAAACCTGAAGAGTGGGTAGCAGATCTGCAGTCGCGTTTCGAAAAAGCTTATGGGGTGGATGCCACGAAGCGGGGTCGGGTGATGAGCCACCGCTGGCGATACGCAAGACGCGAAAAAGCTACGGGTTATCCTGGGGAGTTACCCAAAGGAGTTTATCTTTGTGGGGATTCGCAAGTGGACTCCCGACTGGAGTCGGTCTGGCGCAGCGGCAAGGATACAGCAGAAAAGATACTCGGATCTAAAGCTTGATCATGACGTGACGAGGAATGGTGTAGTCCTCGAGGGCAAGGACGGAGAGATCTTTGCCGTAGCCAGAGCGTTTGAGTCCTCCGTGGGGCATTTCGTTGACGAGCATGAAGTGAGTGTTGATCCAGGTGCATCCGTAGCGGAGGGCAGATGCGACTCTCATGCCCTTGGCTAGATCAGAGGTCCAGACCGAGGAGGAGAGACCGTATTCTGAATCGTTGGCCCAGCGGATTACTTCATCGGGTGTTTTAAACTTGGTCACAGATACGACGGGACCGAAGACTTCCTGTTGAACAATCTCGTCTTCTTGATGAGCTCCAGAAAGAAGTGTGGGCTCAAAATAGAATCCTTTTCCAGTGACCGAGGATCCTCCGGTCACTTTCTTGATGTGTTGGGTGCCTGTGGCGCGGGAGACATAGCCGAGAACACGATCGCGATGGGCGGCGGAGATTAAGGGACCGAGGTCATTGTTCTCATCCTTAGGGTTGTTGTATCGAAGTGAAGCCACCGCTTTACCGAGTTCGCTCACAAGGTCATCGTGAATTTTAGGACCTGCGTAGATGCGACAGGCGGCGGTGCAGTCTTGGCCTGCATTGTAAAAGCCGAACTTGCGGACGGCGGCGACGAGTTCGGTAAGATCGGCATCGTCGAAAACAATTACGGGAGCTTTACCACCAAGTTCGAGGTGAGTTCGTTTAATATTGGCGGCAGCAGCCGCGAGGACATGAGTTCCGGTCGAGATGCTACCCGTGAGAGAAACCATTCGGACGAGGGGATGAGTGATGAGGGCTTGGCCCGTGGTGGGACCGCGCCCCGTGACGATATTCGCTACGCCGGGAGGGAGGATATCGGCTAAGAGGCGACCGAGATAGAGGGCGGTGAGAGGAGTGATTTCCGAGGCTTTGAGGACAATGGTATTTCCCGCCGCGAGGGCAGGAGCGAGTTTCCAGGCGGCCATCATCAGTGGGTAGTTCCATGGAACAATCGAGCCGACGACTCCCACTGGATCACGACGGAGCATGGAAGTGTACCCTGCCATGTATTCTCCGGCGGAGGGGCCGGTGGTGCAGCGGGCGGCTCCAGCAAAGAATCGAAAGCAGTCGCTGGCGGCGGGAATTTCATCGGCGAGGAAAAGGTGGCGAGGTTTGCCGCAGTTGCGGCATTCCAGATCGGAGTAGTGCTCTGCGTCGGCGTCGATTTTGTCGGCAATCTTGAGAAGTAAGTTGGCGCGCTCCCCTGGGGTGGTACGGCCCCACGTGAGGAATGCTTTTTCGGCAGCGTGCACAGCCTGATCGATCTGTTTGGGCGTAGCTTCTGGAATTTCGGCTAGGAGTTCACCCGTGCGTGGATTGAGGACGGGATGAGGTTCGCCCTCGCCCGAAACGAGTTTTCCGCCAATGAGGATGCGGATTTCCAAGGAGTGGGTGGTTTTGGGCACGGGACAATCGTAAGGCAGAAGGGGCGAAGTTGCCAACTAGGGCAGCGAGCCGGAGACGGGGGTTGAACCCGTGACCCTCTGTTTACGAAACAGATGCTCTACCACTGAGCTACTCCGGCGAAGGCGATAGCTTAGGCTGAAAATGGGTTAGGTGACAAACTCAGGGAAGTTGGTTGGATACGGAGGAAAACACGACGGGCGCCCAAAGGGTGGTGTTCGGCAAAGTAACGGACGGAGAGAGTTGGAAAAGGGTAGATTTTCGGGCATACTCCATCCCTTATGCCCATCGGGTCCCCTGTCTATCTCGATTGTAATGCGACCACTCCACTGGAACCGGCGGTGGGGGCGTTGATTCGTCGCTACTTTGAAGAGGAGTACGGCAATGAAGGGAGTCGGACCCATGGCTACGGAGCGCGTGCGAAAGAAGCAGTGGAAAAGGCACGAGAGCAGATCGCGGACCTGTTGGCGGCTAAGCCGGACGAGGTGATTTTCACTAGTGGGGCAACGGAAAGTAATAACTTGGCGATTCTCGGATTGGCAAATTGGGGCAGGCGTCATGGAAAAACCCATATCGTCAGTACTCACCTCGAGCACAAGGCGGTTCTGGAGCCGATCGATGTTTTAGCCAAGGATGGGTTTGAGGTGGATTTGGTCGCCCCTGAGAAAAATGGTCGGGTCGATGCGGCTAAGATTGTTGCGTTACTCCGACCCACCACGCTTTTGGTTTCATTGATGCATGCCAATAATGAGACGGGGGTGATCCAGCCGATTGACGAGGTGGCTAAAGCCTTGGCGCATCATCCTGCTTATTTTCATGTCGATGCGGCTCAGACTTTCGGGAAGCTGATCGAGCCTTTGCAAAATCATCGTATTGATCTACTGAGCGCCAGTGGGCACAAGATTTACGGACCGAAAGGGGTCGGGGTGCTGCTGGTGCGACATCGCGGAAAGCAGAAAGTTCCGTTGGCACCGCTGGTGCATGGGGGTGGACAAGAGCATGGTCTGCGGCCAGGGACGTTGCCGGTACCCTTAATTGCAGGGCTTGGTCTCGCGGCGGAGATAGGGGCGATAGATCACGAGGCGCGGGAGGCGAAGTGCCGTGCCTTTCGGGAGAGATTTCTCAGCGCGATCGAGCCTCTCCATCCAAAGATTCACGGAGAGGAGGAGCAGGTTCTCGCGCATACGGTGAATCTTTCCTTTCCAGGAATAAGTGCGGAGGAAGGGATGGTGAAGATCCGGGATCTGGTGGCAGTTTCCAATGGTTCGGCCTGCACTTCCTCCAGCTACCAACCAAGTCATGTGCTGAAAGCGATGAGATTAGCCAAGGATGAAATTATCGGAGCGATGCGTTTTTCGTGGTGTCATCTTACCCCGGACCCTGATTGGGCGGCGGTGGTGGCGAAACTTCGCTAAAAAAAGCGGATCCCTTTTTAGGCTTCGGTGGGGATGCCGACCTCCATGCCAAGATTGCGAGCAAGGCGGATAGCGTCGGCGGGTAGGTGGGGACGATGGCCCTTAATCTCCTGCAGATCGGTTAGGTTCATTCGATTGCGTAGGAGACCGACCATCGAGCCGTGCTCTCCTTGATTCAAGGCAAGCACGGCAAATTCGCCCATGCGGGTAGCGAGAAAGCGATCGGAAAAAGTTGGAGGAGATCCCCTCTGTAAATGGCCGAGAACGGTTAGACGGACTTCTTGATGTAATTTATCTTTTCCTGCGACGAGGAGGCGTTCCATGAAATTTTGCCCCGTGCAGGCGCCTTCGGCAACCACGACAACACTGTTGTTATGGCGGCGGAGGCGACGGCGGGTGAGGTTCTCGATGATTAAGTCCATATCGCAGCGGAATTCAGGGATGACGGCGATTTGGGAGCCTGAGGCGATGGCGCTCATCAGGGCAAGGTAGCCCTGTTTGCGACCCATGACCTCGACGACAAAGCAGCGGTTATGAGAAGCGGCGGTGGCTTTAATCATGTCGATGAGATGGACGATGGTGTTGAGGCATGAATCGACGCCGATGGACATTTCGGTTCCCGAGAGGTCGTTGTCGATCGAGCAGGGAATCCCGAGAACCCGAAAGCCATGTTTAGAAAGAGCGGCGGCTCCTGCCAAGGAGCCGTCCCCGCCTAGAATGAGGAGGGCTTGAATATTTTCTTTCTTAAGAATCTCGATAGCTTCGAGCTGAGAGTGCTCCTCAAGGAATTTGAGGCAACGGCTGGTGGAAAGAATGGTGCCAGCATCCCTGATCCGACCACTGACTTCGATTACGCCAAGAGGCATAAATTCACGGTCGAATATACCTTGGTAACCGTTTTGAATTCCGACAACTTCGATGCCAAGATTGATGGCGGTACGTGTGACGGAGCGAATCGCTGGATTCATTCCAGGGGAATCGCCTCCAGAGGTGATGATGCCAATGCGCTTTAGCATAACGGGTGGATCGTGACGAAATGGTAAGAAAAAGCGAGGTTAGATTGCTGTCGGGAGGGTTGAAGGAACGGAGTTTTCAAAACCCAAGAGAAACAGGTAGGGTTTGAGGATGGCCATTGTACCCACGGCGCAAGCTGCAACTCCTTTAACCAACCTTCGGGTTCGGGAGGTGAGACCTCTCATTTCCCCTGCAAGGCTTCGGCAAGAGATTCCCATAGGAGTACAGGCGGAGAAAACCGTCCGGCAATCGCGGGAAGAGGTGGAGGCGGTGCTTGAGGGAAAAGATTCTCGGGTTTTGATTGTTTTGGGCCCGTGCTCCATCCATGAGAGGGACGCTGCTTTAGAATATGCGGGGCAGATTGCGCGGATGCGGGAGGAACTTGGGGATAAGCTTTTGCTGGTCATGCGGGTTTATTTTGAGAAGCCGAGAACGACGGTAGGTTGGAAGGGCCTGATCAATGACCCGTACCTGGATGGCAGTTTAGACTTGGAGGGGGGGCTGAAGGCGGGTCGCAAGCTGTTGGCGGAGATTAACGAGATGGGAGTGCCTGCGGGAACTGAGTTTCTGGATCCGATAGTGCCGCAGTATCTGGCGGATCTGGTGAGTTGGGCCGCCATTGGGGCGAGGACAACAGAGAGTCAGACTCATCGGGAAATGGCCAGTGGACTCTCCATGCCTGTGGGATTTAAAAACGGGACGGACGGGAGTTTACAAGTAGCGGTGGATGCGATGCTCTCGGCGAAAGCAGCCCATGCTTTTGTGGGGATCGATGCACAGGGAGCGACCAGCGTGATTCGGACAACAGGAAATCATTCGACCCATCTTGTTTTGCGCGGGGGGAGGGATCGGACCAATTTTGATCCTGCGAGTTTGACTTCGGCACGAGACTCCTTGAGGAAGCATGGGTTGCCTGAGCGGGTGATGGTGGATTGTAGTCATGCCAATTCTGGGAAGGAGCCGACCCAGCAGGAAACGGCTTGGAAAAGTGTGATCGAACAAAAGAAGTCAGGCACGCCAGGGATTTTGGGGTTGATGCTGGAGAGCCATCTTCAGGAAGGACGGCAGAACATTCCTGCCAATGGTTTGGCAGGCTTGCAGTACGGAGTCTCGGTCACTGACGCGTGCATGGGTTGGAAGCAGACTGAGTCGTTATTGCGTTGGGCGGCAAAGTAACGGTGCGGGTTGGGATTGGCCGAGAGGCAATTTACGTTTAAAATCTAACCTTGAAGACAAATCCTCAGAAGCTGTCAGATTCGGTGCGGGCAGGTTACGCCCAGCACGTGGTGCCTTCGTATAAGCGGTCGGCCATGGCGCCCGTTCTAGTAAGGGGTAAGGGTGCGAGGGTGTGGGATGCGGATGGGAAGGAATATTTGGATTTCGGCAGTGGGATTGCGGTGAACTGCTTGGGCCACGCTCATCCACGGTTAGCGGCGGTGATGAAAAAGCAAGGGGAGGAGCTGGTGCATGTTTCGAATCTTTTCTTCCACCCCAAGCAGGCAGAGTTGGCCGAGGCATTAGTCCAGAGGACAGGTCCTGGAAAAATCTTTTTCTGTAATAGTGGGGCGGAGGCGAATGAGGCGATGATCAAGGCGGTACGGAAGGCTGGGGCGCAGGAGGGTAGGTATGAGGTGATCACCACGATAAATTCTTTTCACGGACGGACCTTGGGGATGATTGCGGCTTCCGGTCAGGAGCGGTTAAGGGAAGGTTTTGGGCCTGTTCTACCTGGGTTTGTCTATGTGCCGTACAATGACTTGGCGGCGGTGGAGAGAGCAATTGGAGTAAAAACGGTGGCGGTAATGATCGAAGGCATTCAGGGGGAGGGAGGGATTCTTCCTGCGCAGGCGGACTATTTGTTGGGTTTGCAGAAGCTGGCAAAGGAGAAGGGTATCTATCTTTTGATGGATTCGGTGCAGTGCGGTCACTATCGGACGGGTCGGTTCCAGAGTTATCAGCGAATTTTGGAGGATGCTGGGGTTAAAGAGGCTTTCCTGCCCGATGCTGTTTCCATGGCGAAAAGCCTTGGGGGTGGTTTTCCGATTGGGGCGGTTTGGTTTGGTAGTCGACTGGCGGAGGTGCTCACTCCAGGAACGCACGCGACAACTTATGGGGGAGGCGCCTTGGCTTGTGCGGTAGCGCTGGAGATTCTGAATATTATTGAAGAGGAAAAGTTGGATAAAAACATTGAAGAGAGGGGGGAGGAGCTGAAAAAGGGTTTAGGAAGACTTTCTGGAAAAGGTTGGGTGGGAGAGGTTCGGGGATTTGGTGGAATGGTGGGGGTGACGGTAAAGGGAAGGACGCATGGCGAGGTTGCGGAGGCGTTGTCTGGGAAAGGGTTATTGGTGGTGCCCGCGGGTTCGGATGTTTTGCGGTTCCTTGCGCCTTATTCTGTGACAAAAGAAGAGGTGCAAGAGGCGCTAAAAAAAGTGGAGGAGACCCTATGAAACATCTTTTGAAGTTGGAAGGAATGAAAGAGGCGGAGGCGCGAATTATTTTGGGCCTTGCCCAAGCTGCGAAGAAAAACAGGGGAAAGAAGTGCTCTGCGAGTGAGGCCTTAGCCGGGCAAATCTGGGCGTTGATTTTTACTAAGGCGTCGACTCGTACGCGGGTATCTTTTGAAGTGGCCATTCGTGAGATGGGCGGAGTGCCGACTTTTCTAAGTGCTGCGGAGATTCAGTTGGGGCGGGGGGAGTTGGTGCGGGATACCGCGCGAGTAATGGGTCGGATGGTGCATGGCGCGGTGATTCGGACCTTTGCTCAGGCAGACGTGGTGGAGTTTGCGGAGTTTGCCAAGATTCCAACGATCAATGCCCTAACGGATGATGAGCATCCGTGCCAGATTCTAAGTGATATCTTTACAATTGAAGAGAAGCGGGGTGCGATTCGGGGCAAGAAAATTGCTTTCATCGGTGATGCGGCCTGCAATGTGCCGCGGTCTCTGGTCGAGGCGGCGAAGATCTTTGGATTTTCCTTAGCTTGTGGAGCTCCGAAGGAGTTCCGGCCTGCGAAAACGGGCGATGGGGTATCGTGGACAGAGGATCCTGAAGAAGCGGCTTCGGGAGCAGATGTCCTCTACACGGATGTGTGGGTTTCTATGGGCAAAGAGGCGGAGGCGGAAATGCGGGAAAAACTTTTCGCTCCGTATCAGATCAATCAGAAGTTGGTGGCCAAGGCCAAGAAAGATGCTTTGGTCTTGCACTGTCTGCCCGCGTATCGGGGCAAAGAAATTAGCGTGCAACTTTTAGAAGAGCGGTCGCAGGATATTTTCGATCAGGCAGAAAACCGGCTACACACCCAGAAGGGTATCTTGGAGTGGATTGTCTCTAAATAATTCCCTGTTAGCACTTTAACTGCAACCTCATCGAGGCTCGACCCTCGAAATAATCGAGGTAGGATTCTGACTATGAGCACAACTTCCACCGCCCCCGTTCCTAAAAAGGTAAATTTGCGGACTCCTGAGGTGATGCAGGCGGTGCAGGCGGAAGTGGAAAAGCATTATCGCAGTTTGGCGGTGGAATATGTTCGAGCGACGGGTCGGGATTTGGTGGCGGGGGATATGACGGTGGTTTTGGCAAAGGCGTTTGGTTTTTGCTATGGGGTGGAGAGGGCAATTGATCTGGCCTACGCGGCGGCAAAAGTCTTTAAAGACAAACGGATCTTTTTGTTGGGTGAGATTATTCATAACCCCGAGGTGAACGAGCAGTTACGAGAGATGAAGATTCAATCTTTGAAGCGTCATCCTGCGGGGTATGACCTGACAGGATTGACGTCGGAGGATGTGGTGATCGTTCCTGCCTTTGGTGCGGAGGTGGCGGTGATGGATCGGTTGAAAACGATTGGATGTCAGACGGTGGATACGACTTGCGGGGACGTGATGAGCGTCTGGAAGCGGGTTCGCCAGTACAATAAGGAGCGGGTCACTTCGATTATTCACGGAAAATCATCCCACGAGGAGACGATGGCGACGAGTTCGAGGGCCCTTAGTACGGACGGGATGGGTCACTACTTAGTTGTCTATAATTTAGAAGAGACTGATTATGTCTGTGAATATATTCGGAAAGGTGGCGACCGGGCGGAGTTCTTGAAGAAGTTTGAGGGAGCCCACTCTCCAGGATTTGATCCAGAAAAGCATTTGCAGGCGGTGGGAGTGGCTAATCAGACGACGATGATGCGTGGAGAAACTGAGGAGGTGCAAAGAAGGTTGAAGAAGGCGATTGAGGATCGGTATGGGGAGAAAAAGACGGGCGAACACTTTAGATTTTTCGATACGATTTGTGGCGCGACTCAGGAGAGGCAAGATGCCTTGCGAGATCTGCTCGTGGTGCCACCCGATCTCTTGCTGGTGGTGGGTGGGTACAATAGTAGTAACACCACTCACTTAGCGGAGATGGGCGAGGCAAAGTTGCCTACCTACTTCATTCGCAATAGTTCACGAATGATATCGACCGATGAGATTGAGCATTACGACCAGCACGCTCAAAAAGAGAAGAGAACGATGAATTGGTTGCCCAAGGGGAAGGTGAAGATCGGGGTGACGGCGGGGGCTTCCTGCCCAAACAACGTCATCGAGGAGACAATTGCGAAGTTGTTTCAGTTTCGTGGGGTGGACGTAAAGTCACTCATTCCACAAACGACCGCTTAATTCTTTTTCTGTATGGCGTCGGCAAGCTTTCCAACCAACCCACCAAAACTCCCATTGGTAAAGATGGCGACGACGTCGCCCGATTTTAAGCGGGGAAGGATGTCTTTGAGAATTTCTTCTGGGCCAGGAAGGTAAAAGGATTCGCGACCTGCTTTTCGAATGTCGTCGGCTATTTTCTTTGGATCGAGGCGCATCTGGGGATCGATCTGTTCTTTGCGGGCGATTTCGGTGATGTAGACGCCATCGGCAGCGGAGAGAGATTGAGCGAGCTCGTTTTGGAAAATACCGCGACGGGTGGTGTTGGATCGTGGTTCGAAGAGGGCCCAAAGGCGACGACCTGGATATTTACCCCTGAGGGCGGCGATCGATTCTCGCAAGGCGGAGGGGTGATGGCCAAAATCATCCACAAGGGTGATTCCGTTAGCCTCTGCGCGGACTTCTAATCGGCGGCGGACACCGCGAAATGTGGGAAGAATGGCAGCTAGCTTATCGAGAGGGAGTCCGAGGGTGTGAGCGGCACAGAGAGCCATGGATGCGTTGTGGACATTATGTTTGCCCGCTAGCTGAAGATGAAATTCTTGGCCGTGCAGGGTAAAGCTACTTCCACTGGCATCCGCTTTGAGGATCTTATAGCGGGCGGCGGCCTGTGGACCTGAGCCTACCTCAAGAATTTCGCAGGGGGCGTCTTGG
Organism: Verrucomicrobia subdivision 6 bacterium; assembly: GCA_947441075.1. Lineage (GTDB taxonomy): Bacteria > Verrucomicrobiota > Verrucomicrobiia > Methylacidiphilales > Verrucolacustridaceae > Verrucolacustris. Next base: position 6,022 of record CANESK010000010.1, on the reverse strand, counting down.
GCGACGGCGAGGGCGTTGGGATCGTCCGCATTGATTAAGGCGAGCCCGTTGCCTGGTACTTGTTGAAGAAGTTGGCGAAATGATTTCTGAATGGCGGCGAGGTCGGGGTAGATATCAGCGTGGTCGAATTCAACATTATTGAGAATGACGAGTTCGGGAAGGTAGTGGAGGAACTTGCTTCGTTTATCGGCGAAGGAGGTGTCGTATTCGTCTCCTTCGAGAACCCAGAAGGAGCCAGTGCCGTGGTGGCATCCGCCGGGGAGGTCTAGGGGAACTCCGCCGATGAACCAGCTGGGATGGAGACCTGCTTTTTCAAGGAGGAAAGCGAGCATGGTGGAGGTGGTGGTTTTGCCGTGGGTTCCTGAGACGACGAGATTGCGGGTTTTATAGAGGAACCAACCGCGGAGGAGTTCTGGGAGGGAGACAAAAGGAATACGGTGGGAGAGGACAGCTTCAAGTTCGGGGTTTCCGCGGGAGAGGGCGTTGCCGACGATGGCGAGGTCGGGCTTAGGGGAAAGATTCTTTTCGGCGTAGCCTTCGTGAAAGACGATGCCACGATCGCGGAGGAAATCGGACATGGGCGGATAGACCGCTTGATCGGATCCGGTGACTTGAAGACCCAGTTCGCGGAACATTGCGGCGACGGTACCCATGCCACTTCCTGCAATGCCAAGGAAGTGGAGGTGTTTAAGCTGGGCTCGGTCTAGCATAGGGCAGACACATCGGATGGCGGAGAGAAGGGGTGGAGTCGAGGAAAAACCCTAGAAGCGAAGGATGATATCCGCTCCAGCGGAGGCTTTTTCCGGATTAATATTGGCCAACCGAGTAACCGGGGGAGCGGAGGGAGGGACTTGCGTATCGGAAGGGACAAGGATTCGGGTGTGGGGTGCAAGGAGGGATTCCCAAGTACCAAGGGGTCCGCCCATTTCTGGGTGGAGGAGAGCGGTGCCGCCTTGGGTCAGAATAAGATCGATTTGCAGTCGACCGGTGGCGGTGAGACCAGTGGCGAGGCGGAGGGCTTCTTCAGCCAAGCGACGTTTTCCGCCGGGTGCGGTTTGGCAGATGATGGCAACCTTCTTCATACGGGATCGAAAGATTGGGTGGGGGAGCAGCGTTCGATGAGCTCAGCGAGGAGGCCAGGTCCACCTAAGACGACGTCGAGTTGATTGCCTGAGGCAAATTGTTCGACAGCACGTGGGCAAGCAAAGAGGCGGAGACCGCGCGCCACGAGGTCAGGGAGTTGGGGGTGTACTAGGGAGGTGGCGCCTTCGTGCAAAAAGTAGGCGGAAACTTTTTCATGGGACTCGAGCAAGGTCGCTGTCTGCTTCAAGAAAAGAGCGGTGGCAGGGTGGTCCGGTGGCGAGGCGAGAAGATGAAGATGGTTCATCGGTAATCGAACGATGACAGGACAGAAGCGGGCAGGGCGGTAACTCTAGATTCCACCATGGCGAAAGATCGCCCCTTGGCAGAAACCGTCCAAAGCCGGGTTGTTTTAAACCAAGCCCGCGCGTTTGAGAGTGGCGTAGGCACCATTCTTGTCGATCGTCTTGAGGGCACGGGCGGTGAGACGCACTTGGATATGACGCCCGAGTTCAGGTACGAAAATGCTCTTGCGACGCAGATTAGGACGGAAGCGCCGAGGAGTATTAGCGGTGACGTGGGTTCCGATACCGCCTGATTTTTTGGACTTACCACTCCGAATGATTTTACGCCCGAGAGAGGGCACGGCACCGGTGATTTCGCAGCGGCGGCTCATTTGAGGAGGAGGGCATTGCGGGCCCTCTTGATGGCGGTATTGAGTTGGCGATGCAGGCTGGCGGGCATGCCAGTGATCTTACGGGGAAGAATCTTGCCTGTCTCGGTGATAAATTTGCGGAGAAGCTCCACATTACGGAAATCGATTGCCTCGCCATTGATATCAATCCGCTTCCGAGAAGTGGATCGATTCATCCGACGGGGTTTGCGGCCTTTTTTAATGATCATATTGAATTATTCCTTCGCTTTCGTTTTCTCTTCTTCGTCGGATTCTTCACCGCTTTCCTCTTCGGATGATTCGACGCTGTCCATGAAAGGCACGGCAGGTTCCCAGCGGTTCTTGCCTTTATTTTCCTGTTCAAAGCGGGACTGACAATCAACGGTGAAGCGGGCAAAGGGAATGGCTTCGAGCCGTGAAACTGGAATGGCTTGGCCCGACATTTCGCAGACCCCGTAGACGTGGGCTTGGATGCGCTTCATTGCTTGTTCGATCTCGTAGAGGGCATCTTGTTCTTGGCTGAGAAGGCTGAGGGCAAAATCTTTTTCGTAGGCATCGCTGCCCGCATCGGCTTGGTGCATACCGAAAGCGGATCCACCGCCTTCGCCACGTTCGCGGAGGCTGTCTTTGGTTACACCTTGGACTTGATCGAGAATATGGTCACGAAGTTCGGCCAGTTTGATCGTCTGCCGCTCTAAAAAGGAGGAGGAGAACTTGGGCGGACGGATAGGCTTGAGATTCTCCTCTAAAGGGCGGAGAAACTTAGCAGGAACTTTAATCGGGAAAGGGGGACCAGAGGGTCTTTTTGCCACAAGGGGAGGGGTGGCGGGTTTCTTGCTCTTACCTTTTGCAGAGGGACGCTTAGGAGCCTTCTTGCGAGAAGCCTTGGAGGACTTCTTCGAAGAGGATTTAGAGGCTTTTTTTGATTTAGACTTTGATGCCATGAAATTTCAAACCTAGCGTAATGGCAAGAGTTTGCCAATCGTAAAAGGGACGGATTTAGGGAGTTTCGAGATTGAGGTAGGTTGGGTGGGAAAGGCCTTGTTCGTAGGATTCGAGTAAAGTCATCCCCTCGGTAGCCTTCATTTTATCGAGTTTAATGGCTTCGTCGACTTGGGCTTTGATTAAGCGAGAGAGCTGAGAGGGTTCGTACTGAACATTGCCGAGAACCCGACCAATAGAGAACCCAGGAATGGTTTCTTCAATGTAGAAGCCGTCGGGCTCATCTGCATCGAGGTAAATATGGGCCTCATTGACTGAACCAAAGAGATTGTGGAGATCGCCCATGACATCCTGGTAGGCGCCGAGCAGGAAGAAACCGAGGAGGTAGGGGTCTTTTCCTAATTCGTGTAAGGGGAGGCTCGATCGGGTTCCAGTACCATCGACGAAGTGGTCGATTTTGCCGTCTGAATCGCAGGTAATATCGACCAAGCGGCCTTGGTGGATGGGGGCTTCGTTGAGACGTTGGATCGGGACGATAGGAAAGAGTTGCTTGAGAGCCCAGTGATCGATGAGAGATTGGAAAACGCTGAAATTGCAGAGGTACTGTTTGCCGAGCTGTTCCACCAAACTACGGATTTCCTCAGGGGGCGGGCGACCGTTGGTGTAAAGGGAGGTGATGCGCTCAGCCAGGTGCCAGAACGAGTCTTCCACGCGGGCTTTGGTTGGAAGATCGAGCAACCCAAGGTCGAAACGGGCGGCCGCTTCTTCTTTGACCGCCATTCCGTCGTGGAGGGATTCCCGCCGATTCTTGCGGGTCAGGTTGACGACGAGATCGGAAAGTTGCCGAACAAACTCTGGATCTTGTTCCTTGGCGGGGACAAAGGCGCGCGGGGTTTTGTCAATTGTGCCGAAAACTTCCACAAGGAGGACGGAGTGATGGGCAACGGTGGCCCGCCCGCTTTCACTGACCAAAGTGGGGTGGGGGACTTTTTCCTGTCGACAAACCTCGGCTACGGATCGAACGACATCGCGAGCGTACTCGGCGAGGGTATAGTTCATCGAACTTTCCGAATCGGATCGGGATCCGTCATAGTCGATGGCGAGTCCGCCGCCGACATCGAGATAGGTGGGTTTTAGTCCGAGATGATGGAGTTGCGCGTAGAAGCGGGTGGCCTCGCGAACGGCTCGGCGGAGGGCGAGAATGTCGGGGACTTGGGAGCCGACGTGGAAATGAAGCATCTGCAAGGCCTCAGGACATCCTTCTTTGCGTAGGTATTCGACCGCCTCGAGGAGTTCACTGGTGGAGAGTCCGAATTTCGCGCTATCGCCACCTGAGAGGGCCCATTTTCCTACGCCGCGCGCCGAAAGACGAACCCGGACGCCAACCAGAAGGTCGACTTGCATGGAGCGGGCGGTTTCGACGGCCAGACGAAGTTCCTCAGGCTTTTCGATGACGAGAATAACTTTTTTGCCGAGTTTGCGGCCAAGAAGGGCCGTACGGATGAACTCGGCGTCTTTGTAGCCGTTGCAGACGAGGAGACTTTCAGGGTCGCGATGATGAGCGAGGCCAGCGAAGAGTTCTGGTTTACTTCCAACTTCTAGGCCGAAGTGGTAGGGTTCGCCCGCATCGAGTATTTCTTCTACGACTTCGCGCATCTGATTGACCTTGATTGGGAACACACCGCGGTAGGCACCTTTATAGCGGGCGGACTTGATGGCATCGGCAAAGGCTTCGTTGATGGCACGCACGCGGTGGCGAAGTAGATCGTGGAAACGAATGAGCAGAGGGTAGTGAAGGCCTTTTTCGCGGGCACGAGTGGCAACTTTAACTAGATCAATACCAGCCCCGTCTGTGGTTTGGGGATGAACTGTCATGTGTCCTGCGGGATTGACGCCGAAATAACCGCTTCCCCAACGGGCAATCCCGTAGGTACGAATTGCTTCGTCGATGGTCCATTTCGTTGAAGGCTCAGCCACGGGATCCCGAATATACTGCTTAGTCATCCCAATGCAACGATTCGTCAAGAATTGAGCAATCTTGCGGATAGAGGGGAGAAAGATAAGCTGAGGAGATGAGTGACGGTTCCACCTTAGTTCAAATTCTCGGATTGATGCCTGCGGCCAACGGAATGGCAGTCTTTTTAGGGAATGAGAAAAAGACTTTTAGTATTCATGTGGATCATGGAGTGGGGACTTCGATTGCTCTTTTGTTGAAAGGGGAGAAGAGAGAGAGGCCTTTGACCCACGATTTGATTCATCTTATTTTGCAGGGGTTTGGGATCACGGTGGATCGGGTTTTGATTAATGATTTGCGAAATGACACCTATTTTGCGCGGTTGACCTTGCGACAGGTTGGCCCAGGAGGAACCTCGATCACCGAGATCGATGCAAGACCGAGTGATTGTGTGGCGGTGGCGTTGGAAACACAGAAGCCGATTCATGTGGCCAAGGCGGTTTGGGATAAGGTTTCGGATATGACCCCCTTTTTGCAGGAGTTGAAAAAGAAGTTCGAGACTGGTGAGGAGGGGGAGGAGGGGCAGGCTGGCAGCGAGGCGAAGGGAGAAGGAGAACAACCGCGGGATGGAGGGAAGGGGCCTAGAAAAAAAAGCTAAAGTTTACTCTTCGAAGGCGCTGTTCCAAGTGGGGGGGATGCGAAGGGCGAGCGATTCAGTTTCGCCAGTAGAGCGGCGGACTTTGAAGCGGAGAAGTTCGCGTTTCTTCGAGGCATTTTCGTGCGCGGTGAGGTAGCGGGTGGCAAACTCCTTGAGGTCTTCCCCTGCGGGTTGGCCTGCGATTTCGAGAAGAGTATCCCCACCGCGAAAACCGGCGATGGCGGCTCGACTCTCCTTGAGTACGCACAAAACTTGGGGAGTTGGGTGACCGACAAGGCAGAGTCCTTCGGGAAAATCTGGAATCTCGATTGGGGCAGTGGTCTGGCCAGTGGAGGGTTCAAGAACGATACGGAGGTTACCTGGGATGGACATTTCGAGGGCTCGACGAAATTCGATAGGATCGGTCCAGACGGTTTGGTAGGCGCGCTCCATAATTTTGCGTTCGGTTTCGGTCATGAGTCCCTTGGTAGTTACTTTTGGGGCGACGCGGGAGTAGGAGTCTTCATTGACTCCGCGTTTTGATTTGAGTTCGCCTTCGGTCAGGGTGACGGGGCGGAAGATGGTGCGCAGAATTGTGCCGGCGGGGAGAATTTTGGTGGTGGTCAGGAGAATATCTTGGGATAAGACGACGCGATCGTTTTTGATTTCGAGGGGGAAAGAGAGGCCGAGGGGGGGCTCCATTTTTGGATCCCACTCTGTGGCAAAGCTTTGAGTG
>CANESK010000009.1 GCA_947441075.1 Verrucomicrobia subdivision 6 bacterium | reverse complement strand
CCCGCACCCGCATGAATCTTTCCATCCACCGCCTCAATTTTACTCATCCCAGGTCTTCCAAAATGAACACATACTCCAGCAATCCCCCCATCCCGAACCAGCATGTTACTCCCCCGACCCACCACCGTCAGCGGCACTTTTTGCTCCGTACAAAATCGCACCACCTTACCCAGAACCTCTTCACTATCCGGCTCAAACCAAACTTGTGCAGGACCTCCAATCCGAATCGTCGTATGCTTTTTCATCGGTTCGTACCAACGCACCTCGCCGTTTCCTGCTACCATTTTCTTAATCTGTAAAAAGAGTTCGACCTCTTTCGCCATCCTTCTCCCTAGCGCCGTCACATCCCCAGCGCCCATCACCAGAAAAAGATCTCCCTCTTGCCAAATCCGTCCCAAAATCGTCCTCGCCTCCGCCATCGAATTCGCCACTTCCACCGGCTTACCCAGAGCTACACATCGCGTGGCTAACTCTGCCAAACCCGCCCCCTCCAAAGGCTTTTCTCCTGCCGCATACACTGGAAGCAAAACCACCACATCCGCCAAGGCTAACGCTTCCGCAAAACCCTGAAGAAATGTCGCCATCCGGGTGTAACGATGCGGTTGAAATACTGCCACCACCCTCGCTCGCCCCCTCGCCCTCGCCGACCCAATCGTTGCTACTATCTCTTTCGGATGATGAGCATAATCGTCCACCACCTCGATCTCAGGGGTCGAAATTAAAATCTCAAACCGACGATCCGCCCTTCGAAACGCGGCCAATCCCTGCCTTATCTTTTCCACACTCAAACCTATCTCCGCCGCCACTGCTAAAGCGCCTAAAGCATTACCCGCATTATGCCTTCCGGTCGCCGCCACTTGAAATACTCCCAACTCTTTTCCCGCCTTAGTCACAGAGAATTTTTGCCCCTCCGCGCTCTCCCCTTTCCATTCACCCACATAATCCGCCCCACTTTTCTCCCAACCGAAAGTCACCTTCTTCGATATCTTTTCTGCCGCTGCCATCGCCTCTTTTTCCTCCCGGGCCACCACCACACAACCACCCGCCACCTGCCCTAGAACTTTGCCATACGCTTGAATCACCGCCGCCCCATCCGAATACCGATCCGCATGCTCGTGATCTGCATTCAACAGAAGCGCTGCCCAAGATAGTAATTCGGTCGGGGCTCCTTCACTTTCGTCCACTTCCGCAATCAGCCACTCCCCTTTTCTCCATGCCCCCGACGCCCCCAGCGATGGCGCGTATCCTCCCAGATAAAAGGAAGGGTCCTGCCCTGCTTCCCGAAAAATTTGCGCCAGCATCGTCGCCGTGGTGGTTTTTCCATGCGATCCGAGCACCGCGACTAACTTCTTTGCCCCCGCCAATTTCGCCAGTACTTCCGACCGACGTACCCGTGCCATACCCCGCCGCTTTGCCTCCACCCACTCCGCGTTGCTATCGGGAATCGCCGCCGAGGCCACCACTACCTCCGCACTTCCGATCGATTCCGCATCATGACCCAAAGCCACCACCATCCCACGCTTCTTTAACCGTTCAGGAATTTCTTTCAAATCAGAACCACTCACTGCATGCCCCAGATCCATTAAAATCTCTGCTAACGGCGTCATCCCAGATCCCGATACCCCAATCAAATGGATCCGCCGTCGCGCTGTTGTCCACCACTGCGTATCAAAGGACATGGTCAATCGCCTCCGCAATTTTTTCTGAGGCCGCCAAACTCTGTTTTTCATGAGCCAACTGACCCATCCGATCACGCCGAGTTTTCTCCATCAACAATCGAGCGATCCTCTGTCCCAACTCTGTCCCTACTAAATATTTTTCTTCGATCACCTCCGCCGCTCCTGCTTGGCTGTACGCCCTCGCGTTAGCCATTTGATGATTCCCCGCAGCTGCGGGAAATGGCACCAGAATCGCAGGCACCCCACAAATCGCTAACTCCGCCAAAGTTCCCGCACCTGACCTCGAAACTACCAACTCTGCTGCCGCATAAACCGCCTCCATTTCATCGCAGAATCCTACGACCACCGCATGAAAACCGCTGCCAGCATACCCCTTTCGCACCTTCTCCACCTGCGCTTCTCCCGCCACATGCAAAATCTGTATCTTCTGCGCTTGGCTCTCCAGCGCCCCTAACCCGCGAAGCATTGCTTCATTTAAACCCCGCGCACCTTGGCTTCCTCCGACCACCGCCACCAGATGGCGTCCAGGATGGAGCCCCAGTCTCTTCAACGCTTCCTCTTTGCCTATTCCGCCTAAACGCGCCCGCACGGGTGTCCCGGTTACCTCCACCTTCGCCCCTACCAGATAAGACCTACACTCTTCAAATCCCAGAAATACTTTTTCTGCCCCACGCGATAACCATCGGGTTGCCCGTCCAGGAATCGCATTCGATTCATGAAGAAAATAAGGAAGCCCTGCCAACCGCGCTGCCCCCACTGCCGCACCCGAGACAAATCCCCCCATGCCTAAAACCCCTCCAGCTTTAAATTTTTTCAACTCGACCCCTGCCTTTCGTACCGCCGAAACCAGACTCCATCCAAAACGACCCGCTCCCCAAACCCCGCTCCAACCCACCGCTGGAATCTCCACTCCATGCGCCGCCTCTCCCGCCCCCGATAAGGCCCGATGATCCACTTGCTTATTCGAAATAAAGAAACACACCTCATGCCCGCGCCGCCGTACCGCCTCCGCCACTGCCAATCCAGGAAAGAGATGTCCTCCCGTTCCCCCGCAAGCGATCGCTAGTTGTCCCATAAGTCCGATCACGTGTGCTTTCCTACCAAACGCCGACTTTTGGCCGTTTCCTCATAATGGGCTTGCCGATGTAACGAGAGCAGAAGCCCCACCGCCGCCAAACAAAGAACTAAATTCGATCCACCGTAACTGATAAAGGGCAAACCCACCCCCTTCGGCGGTAATAAGCCCGTGACCACCGCGAGATTCGCCACCGACTGCATCGCCACCAAAGTCGTTAGTCCCATGCTCAACGCCATTCCCGTGAGATCGGAGGCATGACAAGCGATGTAGCTTCCCAGCAGTGTAAAAAGTAAGAAAATGAAAACTACTGACAACGTGGCCCACAAACCGAGCTCTTCCCCCAGAATTGGAAAAATAAAATCGGTATGCGCTTCTGGCAAATAAAACATTTTTTGAATGCTCTGGCCGATACCTACTCCACGGGTTCCTCCTGATCCCAGAGCCACCAGCGCCTGAGACACTTGATAACCTCCCGACTGCTGGTGAGCCTCTGGATCCATGAACGCCACCAATCGATCTAGGCGCTCCGGCATGGTCAAAGCCACCGCCACCAATCCCCCAGCCGCCAGGAGACCCAAAATTCCTAAAGGTAAGATCGGTGCGCCACCCACAAAAAGCACGATCGAAGCCGCCGCAATCACGAACAACGCCGAACCTAAATCAGGTTGCTTGACCAACAAACCTACCGGCACGAGCAGGATGAGCATGGGCAGGATTAGTCCGTGCCAAGGACTCTTCATCTTGGCTCCTTGAAACCGAACCCAGGCCGCCGCCGCAATCACCGTAGCCAACTTGAGGAACTCACTCGGCTGCACCGCAAAAGGCCCCAGCGGAATCCATCTCGCCGAACCCTTGACCGACTTGCCCAATCCTGGAATCAAACACAAGACAACCAAGAAGGTCGCCAGTCCAAGAATCCAAGCGCCTCGAGTAAGTAGAATCTTCGGATCCAATCGACTCAACACCGCGCACACCCCAATTCCCACCACAAGCCAGAGCAACTGTCTTTGGAGGAAAAAAAGAGGTTGGCCCCGATTCTCAGCTGAGAACGCGCCTACGCTGGTCAACATGATCAGGCCAGCCCCGATCAGTAAGGCCACGCAGACGAGTAGGGTGCGCGCAGTGTTTCGTCCCATCGTAAACTCAGTTCGTAGTCGGCTTCGGCAACATCGCCATGTCGGTCGGACCGGCAGGAGCGGGCGTCGCCACAGGAACCGCCGCCTTCGCCGAGGCTTCCCCAGGAACTTGAATCTTCATCCCAACCTTTAATTTCTTTGGGTCGGTGATGGAGTTGAGTTTGGCTAGGGTATCCGCTTTGGTTCCGAACTTCTTTGCGATCTTTGCCAGAGTGTCTCCAGGAGCCACTTTGTAGCTTCCTGTTGGACTCGACTCTTGCTTCGCCGCCGCCGCCACCACCGCTTTCACTGGGGTTGAGGCTGTCACCACCGCTTTTTTCGTGGTCCCAGCTCCCGCCGCTTCAGGGATGATTAACTTCTGACCGATTTTCACTGTCGTCCCCTTCAGGGCGTTCGCCTGAATCAAGGCGGCGGAGGTTACCCCGTTCGCCTTGGCGATCTTTGCGATAGTTTCTCCTTTGCTCACCACGTGACTGCGCTCTGCAGTCGGTGCCGGTGCCACCGCGACGGGAGGCATCGCTTCAGTTGGGGCCGACTCCTGCGTTTGCCAGACTTTATCGTCAGGGCTAGGCATCGTGCTCGCCACCTCTGCCACGGGAGCCGCCGCCGCTTCGGGCGCTTTGGCTACTTCCGCTTGAGGGGCAGGCATCGTTTCAGGAATCGCCGTCATTCCTGTTTCCGGATTACCCCGTAACAGGTGATAGGCACTAATCCCGACGATCACTACCACGTGCAGACCTAGCACTACCAAGAAGATAGTGGAAAGCCGGTTGAGGCCTCCCGTCTTCGCTGGGCGCTCGGTTGGCTCACCTTCCATCGCCGTGGGGTTCGTACGTTTCGTTGAGTATTCTAGCAGTTCATCACTCATGGTTTGTTTTCCTCCTGTGGCAGAGCGATGACGCACTGCCTGTATTTTTCTCCTCTTTCCTCGAAGTTCTTAAACTGGTCGTAGCTGGAGCATCCTGGGCTCAGCAAAACATTCTCCCCCTCACGCGCCATCTCTGCCGCTCTGCGCACCGCCTCCCCTAAATCTTGCACCCTCCGACATGGCATCCCTCCACTCCAAGCTTTCTCCATTTTCTCTGCCATCTCCCCAAGCAAGAAGACCGCACGCACTTTCCCCTCGAGAGCTGGACGACTCGTCCTCACATCGAATCCCTTGTCTTTTCCTCCCGCAATCAAGATCACCGGTCCAACTAATCCACCGACCGCTCGCTCCATCGCATCGAGATTCGTTGCCTTTGAATCATTGATCCAGGTTACGCCTGCCCGTACCGCCACCACCTCACATCGATGAGGCAAAGCCTGGTAGCTGGAAAATACCTTTTTCACCACTTCTCGGGAAATTTCCATCGCGTCCGCCACCGCCAAGGCCGCCAAAAGATTTTCTGCGTTATGTTCGCCCCGCAACTTTGTCGCATCCTGCCTCATCACCTTCTCTCCATGCGCACATAACCAACCCTCCTCTAAGGTGTACTCCGCACCCTTCGACTCCGCCGTAAAAGCGACCTTCCTCCCTAGACCCTTCGGCAAAACCAGCTTCTTGTTAATTACCGCCACATCTTCCGCTTTCTGATTCTCAAAGATCCGCTCCTTGGCTGCGGCATATGATTCCATGGTTGAATACCGATCCAGATGATCAGGAGTTAAGTTCAAATAAACCGCGATCCGTGGACGAAAGGTCTCGATCGTCTCCAACTGAAAAGAGCTCACTTCCGCCACCGCCCAATCGAGATCACGACTCAAGGGAGCCACTTCGCAAAGAGGCTTTCCATAGTTTCCACAAGCCACCGCCCGCTTCCCTGCCGCTTGTAAAATCTGTGTGATCAACTCCGTCGTGGTGCTTTTCCCATTCGTGCCCGTCACCGCCACCACGGGACAAAGACAAGCCTGCGCACCTAATTCCAACTCCCCCAGGATTGGAACCCCAGCGGCCTTCAACTCCAGAATTATCGGGCGATCAGGCGAAATCCCCGGACTCAGAATCGCCCGGTCAAAACCTTTTCCCACCACGCTCCTCTGCCCCGTGACCACCTTCGCCCCGCGGGCTTTCATCCGAAGTCCCACTTCCGCTACCGCAACATCGGTAGACTCGTCAAACATAGTCACCTCCGCCTTTTGCCCAAGCAGCCACTCGCCCGCCGCGACTCCGCTGCGACCCATCCCCACCACTATAATTTTTTTGCCGTTCCATGAACTCAAGATTCCTTTCACCTCAGCTTGAGCGAGGCCAAACCCGCTAGGGCAAAGACCACGCTTAGGATCCAAAACCGCGTCACCACCGCCGTTTCACTCCAACCGCGGAGCTCAAAGTGGTGATGAATCGGCGACATTGCGAAAATTCGTCTCCCCGTCAGGCGAAAGGAAAGGACCTGAAGAATCACCGAAACAGCCTCCATAACAAAAACCCCGCCGATCACCGCGAGGAGGAGCTCTTGATTCAAGCAAATCGCCACCACCGCCACCGCTCCCCCTAAAGCCAAAGAGCCGGTATCCCCCATGAAAACTTGGGCGGGATGACAATTAAACCATAGGAATCCCAAAGACGCCCCAAAGAGAGCCGCACAGAAAATAACCAGCTCCTCCCCTCCGGGTACACGGGGTAGAAATAGATACGAGGCAAGCCTCGCGTGGCTCGAGAGATAGGCAAACAGCCCTAAGACCATCGCCACCGTTAAAATACAACCCGAGGCCAAGCCATCTAGCCCGTCAGTCAAATTCACCGCGTTCGAGCTGCCCACAATAATAAAAACAAAGAAAAGCAACGCACCCCATATCGGTAGGTTGAATAGAAAGAACTCTTCCCGGATAAATGGAATTTGTAACTTCAGCGCTGCCTCTCGAGCCTGCGGCATCAAAAGCAAAGCCCCCGATACTCCCGCCGCCACTAAACCCTGAACCAAGAGTTTCTGCCTGCCACTCAAACCACCCGAAGTCTTTTTCTTAACTTTCGCGTAATCGTCGCAGAATCCCAAAATTCCCAAGGCCAATGTACTGCCCAAGGCCAACCACAAATAGGGATTCGTCGGTTTTCCCCAAAGCAAGCAGGACAAAGTCAGTGAAAACAAAATCAGCACTCCACCCATCGTCGGCGTCCCCTGCTTCTTCTCATGCAGATCCGCCAACTGGTGCACTTCCTCTTTGCGCCGAAGCGGTTGCCCAAGCTTCAGTCGATGCAGGCCTCGAATCACCGAGGGTCCCATCCATAAACAAAACCCAAACGAGGTCAACGCCGCCCCTACCGTTCGGAAAGTGACATACTGAAAAACATTCAGAGGGCCAAACCAGTCGCTCAGCAGGCTCAGGTAGTACAACATTACTGTTTTCCCTCCCGTAATCCTGCCGCAACTTTTTCCATTCCTTCTTTTCGACTTCCTTTGACCAAGATTCTGTCGTCCTCTTTCGCTTCCGCCCCGTACGCCTGTAAAAGCTTTTCCCGACTAGGAAACCATCGCACCCAGTTCCCCGCCCGAATCTTTTGGGCGCCGTCCACTAAGCACTTCGCTTCTTCGCCAACCACAAAGCACAACCCAGTCGATCCTCGCGCCACTGTCGCCCCCGCCTCCTCATGCAACATCGCACTGAATGAGCCCAGTTCCGCCATTGCTCCGAGCAGGGCAACATTCCGACCCGAACCAGGCAATCTTTCCAAAGTCTCTAAACCCGCCACCAAACTATCTGGGTTTGCATTATAACTATCGTCTAGGAGCCACCCAGCCACATGCTTCTCCAACTTCAATCGGCCTTTGGGTAAAACAATTCCCTCTAATGCCGAGGCCGCTGCTTGAGGCTCTGCTCCCAACTCCACTCCCGTCGCAAAAGCCTGCGCCGCATTCATCGCCATGTGTGCTCCAGGGATCCGAAGCAACACTTCCATCCGCCCCTTCGGGCCGGCACAAACAAAACGCGTCGATTCTCCTCCACACTTCATCTCTTCCAATCGGTAATCCGCTTGGGGCGAACGACCCACCCTGACCACACGCGCCCGACATCCCTCCAAGGTTAGTTTTTCAAAAGGATCATCCGCATTGCTCACCGCTAATCCCGATGCAGGCAACGCCCGAACCAGCGCGCCTTTTTCCTTCGCCGTCGCCTCCCGCGAACCCATCCCCTCGATGTGCGCCCATCCTACATTTGTCACCAACCCCGCTTCAGGTTCCGCCAACTCCGCCAAGGGTCCAATCTCCCCGGGAGCACTCATGGCCAACTCCACCACCGCCCAACGATCCTCCGCTCCCATTCCCAACAAGGTCAAGGGAACCCCAAAATGATTATTTAAATTACCTGGAGTCCGATAGGTCGATCCCGTTGTTCCCAATACCGCCGCCAACATTTCTTTCGTACTGCTTTTCCCTGAGCTTCCAGTCACCGCAGCTACCCGTACCGATAAGCTTCTTCGATAGCCCTGCGCTAATTTCTGCAAGGCATCTTGGGTATTCGCTACCTGCAGGATTGTGAAACCAGGCGGAACCTTCCCCACTTCGCTTTTTTCAACTAAAGCCGCAATCGCTCCTTTTTCTGAAGCCGCCACCACATACTCATGTCCGTCGTTCTTCGGGCCGCGTATCGCCACAAAAAGCTCACCCGGCTTCACCGTCCGCGAATCAATCCCCACCCCAAAAGCCACCCGCTCCCCCTTACCCTTGACCACTTGGGCTCCTGCCAAATCCGCAATTGTCGCCAAAGAAAGCGGCTTCATCCCCGACTCCTTTCGGTCAGCGATCGCTCAATCTCCCGACGGTCAGAAAACGGCATCTTCTCTCCACGGATTTCTTGAAACTCTTCATGCCCTTTGCCTGCTACCAAAACCACATCCCCAGCTTTCGCCCCCAGCACCGCCGCCCGAATCGCCTCCGCCCGATGCTCGATCACCTCCACCGCCCGACCCTTCGGCACCCCCGCCACCATTTCGCTTAAGATTATTTTTGGATCCTCGTTTCGTGGATTGTCCGAAGTCAAAATCACCCGATCCGCCAAACGCGCTGCCACCGCCGCCATCTTCGGACGCTTTCCCTTGTCCCGATCCCCTCCCGCTCCCAACACCACCCAAAGATTTCCACGGCACAACGGACGAACTGTCTCCAAGGCTGCCCCCACTGCTTCCTCCGTATGCGCAAAATCCACCAATACAGAAATTTCTCCTTCTCCAGGAATCCTCTCCATCCGTCCTGGCACCACCGGCGCACGACCCAAAGCGCTCGCTACTTTTTCTGCGGAGAGTCCACCCAACATCGCTGCACTCGCCGCCGCCAGCGCATTCAAAACATTAAATCGTCCCCACCATGGTAAACTCGTCGGTATCTCACCCTCGGGAGTGCACAGAATAAAAGTGCTCCCACCCACCCCCATCTTCAGATCGCGCGTATGCACATCTCCCCGCTCCACTCCATAGGTCAAAACCCGCACCCCAGGAGCACACTGCGCCATCATTCGGATTCCCGCTGGATCTTCCTGATTGATCACCGCAAACGATCCCGCTCGCAATCCTCGGAAAAGCAGACTCTTCGCCTCCTCGTACTCCTCCATACTCTGATGGAAATCGAGATGATCTCTCCCCAAATTCGTAAAGACCGCACCCGCAAAATCAACTCCTTCCGTTCTCCCCTGTTCCAAAGCATGCGAACTCACCTCCACCGCCGCCACCCGACATCCGTTCTCCCGCATCTCCGCCAAAAATTGCTGTAGATCCAAGGCCTCGGGAGTTGTCTGCTTCGCTGAAACCCGCCCTTTTCCTGTGTCATTCCCCACCGTGCCCAAAAGACCACAACGTAATCCGCCGGCTTCGAAAAGCGCTTGAATCAACATCGCCGTCGATGTTTTCCCGTTCGTCCCCGTTAGCCCAATCACTTGAACCTCTTTCGAGGGATGCCCATAAAAGTTTGCCGCCATCCGACCCAACGCCCTTCGCCCATTTTCGACCCGAATATTCGGCCCAGCCAAATCCATCATCTTTTTCTCCGCCACTATCGCAACCGCCCCACGCTCCATTGCATCAGGAATATAACTATGCCCGTCTCTCGCCTTTCCTTTCCAAGTACAGAAAAGGGATCCCGGCGCCACTGCAGTCGATTCATAAGCCAAGGCTGAAACCTCCGCTTGCCTGCCCCCTTGCCACTCCTTCACCACCACCCCTTGCATGATCTCGGTCAGCTTCATAATGCCGTTCGGCGTGCCACCACCGTTCCTCGGTTCAAGTTGAGTTGCTGCGCCACTTGAGTTGCAATCCGACTAAAGGCTGGGGCCGCCACCTGACCCCCGTAATAAATTTTTCCTTTCGGTTCATCGACTAAGATCGAAACCAGAAATTCAGGCCGATCCGCAGGTAAAAATCCGATGAACGAAGCCCGATGCTTATCCTTGGCGTATACCCCATTGGATATTTTCTGTGCCGTACCTGTTTTCCCCGCCACTTCGTACCCGGGAACCTCCGCCTCCTTCGCCGTTCCCTCCTCCGCCACAACTCCCCTCAAGGCCTCCACCACCTGCGCCGCCGTTTCAGGCTTCACCGCCTGACAAACCACCTTCGGCAAAAACTGTAGAACCACTCGGTTGTCACGATCCACCACCGCCTTGACAAAACGTGGCTCCATTCGCTTCCCCCCATTCGCAATCGCCCCATAAGCCAACGCCATCTGCAAATTCGTCGCCGCGATCTCGTAGCCCATCGGGATTCGGGTGATCGAAAGTTTCGTCCAGTTTTTTACCGAGCTCAACCGACCTGCTTCCTCCCCGGGCAACGCGCCCTCCCCTTTTTGGGTTTTCTGCCCAAACCCAAATAGCCGCGCATACTCGTACAATTTTTCATCTCCCAGCTGAATCGCCAACTTCGCCATACCAATGTTGCTCGACTTCGCCACCACCTGCCGTAACGAGAGCATCCCATAGGCCTCGTGATCCTTCAGGGAACGCCCCGCATAAAACATCTCTCCGTTTTCACAAAAGAACTGACTCTCTAAGTCGACAACTCCTTCGTTCAACCCCGCCGCCAATGTCACCACCTTAAAGGTTGATCCTGGCTCATAAGTATCCGCTAACCCCCGATCTTTCACCCCCTCCGCCTCAAATGTCTTTCTCTGGTTCGGATCAAAAGAGGGTCGGCTTACCATCGCCAAGATTTCTCCCGTCGCCGGCCGCATCACCACAATGTGCAAATTCTCGGGAGAGAATTTTTCCAGCAAGTCATCCGCTTCCCGCTCCACAATATGCTGGATGCTTTGATCCAAAGTCAGCACCACGTGGTATCCATCTCTCGCCGGACGATCGCTCAACCGAAAGTAGGGTATCTCCCGGCGGTGCACATCTCGGGTGATCCGCCTCTCCCCCGCCACGCCTCGCAAATAACGATCCATCGATTTTTCCACTCCAGCTTCCCCCACCTCAAACGAAATGGGCCGGTCCAACCCCATCACCGTCTGCTCCCGCAAATCCACATACCCCAACACTTGCGCCGTCTCCGTTCCGTTCGGATAATTTCGCACTGTCTTTCGCTTCAGCTGAATACAAGTAAGTTTGGCCGCAAGTATCTTACCTTCCATCTCTGCCGTTAAGCCTTCCGCAATCTTTTGATACCGATTTCCGGGATCGGCCTGGCCCTTGAGCCACTCTGCGGATACTCCCAGCAATCCCGCCAAAACCGGCAACTCCTTCGGACGCTCCCCCAGCACCTTTCCATCTAACCGCACTTCGATCAACGGCATGCTTTGCGCTAAAACCCGCCCACTCACATCCAAAATCGATCCCCTTTGCGCCGCCACCGGCTCCCCGTTCGTATGCATGCGAATCGCCTTTTCCCGATAAACATCCTGCTTCACCAACTGAATCCAAATTAATTTCACCGACACCACCGTGAAGGCCGTCGCCAAGACCCCGGTGACCGCCATCACTCGTATCCGGGAATTCATCGTGTCCCGTCCTTCGCCATATCGGTTCCTTGCCAATTCCGGCGGGTTGGCCCTTCGACGATTTCTAATTGGCTCACACTAATCAGCCCCAGATTCATTTGCGCCGCACGCTCCGAAAGATTCCGCGGAGAACTTAACCGCTCCGCTTGCAATCGCGCTGATTTAACCAAATCGTCTAAATGACCTCGGGCCACTTCCAACTTCTTCAACTCCCCCGCTTCATGAATGTTCGTCACATGGAGTAGCGCAAAGACCACCACCAAGGAGGTCGCTATACCCGCCCCCACCATAAAACGGATTAACGGCGTTCCCCCTACGTGATTCGTCCGGCGGATCTGATTACGACTCACGTGGATCTCTCTTTCTCCCGCTCCGCAGCACGTAATCGAGCACTTCGCGCCCGCGGATTCATCGCAATCTCTTCCTCCGTCGGCACCACCTCATCCAACCGTTTGACCCATCGCTCTAAATTCGGATGACCAAACGCCATCCCCATCTCTCTTTTTTCCTCTTCCGAATGCTCACGAATCCACACCTTCACCGCCCGATCTTCCGCCGAGTGATAAGTCAAAACCACTAACCGACCTCCCGGCCGCAATACCTTAGGCACCGCCGCCAAGACCTCATCCAAGGTTCCCCCCTCGCGGTTCACCGCACGGCGCAACGCCAGAAAAGTCCTTGTCGCAGGATGCTTCGCTCCAGGTCTCGGTTGCCTCGTCACCCGAGCTACCGCCGTAGCCAACTCCCCCGTCGTAAGCAAAGGACGGGCCCGCATAATTCCTCGGGAAATTTTCCCTGGATCCCGATCCTCTCCCCCCTCGCGCAGCAAGCCACGCAATTCAGGCTCCGAAAGATTGTTCACTAAATCCGCCGCCGTCGTTCCCGTGGTCGGATCCATTCGCATATCCAGAGGCCCGTCCTGCTGGAAACTAAATCCGCGCTCCGCCTGATCTACCTGAGGCGAAGAAATTCCCAAATCCAGCAGCAACCCATCCACCGGTCCCTCTTTTTCCATGACCTGCGCCAACTGACCAAAATTTGCTCGGTGAAAACAAAACCGATCCGTCCCTACCTCAGTCGCTAATTTCTTCGCTTCAACCTCCGCCTCAGGATCTACATCCAAAGCAATCACCCGTGCCCCCCTCGCTAAGAGGGCGCGACTATGCCCGCCACGACCAAAGGTCGCGTCAATCACCGTGCGGCCAGGGGCAGGTTGGAGGATTTCCATAGTCGCTTCCAATAAAACAGGGACGTGTTCCACTCGTTAGATCACCGGGCGAAGCCGGAGGGTTTCCCGTCGTAAAGGTCGTCGTAGTCCCACTAATTCATACGCGTTCCGTTTGGGAAGCTTCACGATCCCGTGGCCTTCCACCCGACCCGTTTCATCGCGGCGGCAGGAAAAGCCGCACGCCATTTTGCCTCTCATCATCTGCTTCCAGTCCATATTCTGCTCCTCCTCAGACGGCCACACCGATCCGACGGTGCGTGCCTCCCGGGCCCGCCCATCGGAATCAGTTCCGGCAGTCGGTTCGGTTCCTTTCCTCCTCCATCTGGAGGAGATCCCAGCAACGGGCCACCTGCTCGCGGACTTTCCGCCTGCGGTGGGATTCCGAATCCTGGAAAGGGACATTCAAGGCCGTTATCAAATTCCCTGCGCTCAACCCCCGCTCCTCGGGATACACCAGCATCGTGGCGAATGAAAAAGCTGGGCTCAGATTCATCATCACAAACCTGCATCCTTTGCTACCTGCTCAAAGGTAGTCGCTGCCGGAGCCATCTTCGTCCAACGCCGCGGCTCCCAAACCTGAAAGTGATCCAAACATCCAATCAAGACCGCTTCCCGACCCAAAGCCGCGTGCTGCCGGAATTTTTCACGCAACATGATTCTTCCCTGCTGATCAGGCTCCGCCGATTGAATCACACTCGCCAATTTCTCCAGACTTTTTCGTTTTAAATCCGAGGAGGAAGTTCCGTCCGCTGCCAATTTCTCCATCTGCCGACCCAGAAAACTTGCAGGATAAACTCGTAGACATCCTTCCGCCGACGGCATCACTAAAAATCTTTTCTCGAAAGCTTCTCCCCTCCACTCCGCAGGCACGGAGATTCGACCCTTGGAATCCAAGGAAAACTCAAACCGATCCGTATATGCCTCTTTCATCGATGTATGTATTTGCTAGCCACAAACAAACATATTTAACCTCATTTACCCATTTCTACCCACTACACACCACCAAGGTCAACTCTTATTTCGCTTAATTTATTGCTCCTCAACCCCTCACCGCTCCCCGGCCCTAATCAGGCCACCTAACCCACAAGCACCCAAAGATTAAATTCAGCCCTCTCTTCTTCCGGTCTTGCTCCGAGCCCAAAGTTTTACCATTCTCAACACTTATGTCAGATGCCATCCGCAACCCAGCCGAAGAACCTCAGATCCTCCCCGCCCAAGCCCCCGCTTGGCTCAAGCCCAGTACCATCGTCCCTATCGTAATTCTCCTCTGCGCCGGCATCGCCGTTCTTTTCTGGCAAATCTCAAAATCCGAAAAATCTCGGACCGAATCCAATCTCCTCCTCGCCACCCAACCTGGCGCCGCCACCTGGGCCACCCTCATCCAAAAATACCCAGGCCAACCCGCCACCGCCCTCGCTCTGCTCGAATCCGCCGCCGAGGCCTCCACCCAAAAAGATCCTCGGAAAGCCGCCAGCCTCTACGAACAATTCCTCCGCGATTTTCCTAAACACCCCCTCGCCTCCTCCGCACGTTTCGCCCAAGCCAATCAACTCTCCTCCGCCGGCGATCGCGCCATCGCCCAAACCCTCTACCTCCGCATCATCACCGATCGCCCCGTCGACCCTTTCCGCACTGGCGCCGCCATCGGCCTCGCTCATCTCCAAATTCAGGAAAATCGACCCGAAGCCGCTCGCCAAGTTCTCAACGATATCCTCGCCGCCAATACCGGCAGCGCTTTCCTCCCCGACGCTCGCGCCCTCCTCGAAACCCTTCCCCCCGCCCCCTCTCTCGCCACCCCCAGCACTCCCCCAGCTCCCGTCTCTCAGCCCCCAGCTAAATAACGCTCCGCGTCGATCGCGGCCATGCACCCCATTCCCGCCGCAGTGATCGCTTGCCGATAAACTTTATCCGCACAATCGCCCGCCCCAAAAACTCCCTCCGTACTCGTCCGACTCCCGGGCCCCAACTTCAAATACCCAGCCTCATCCATCGCCAACCGCTTTTGAAAAATCTGCGTGTTCGGTACGTGGCCCACCGCAATAAAAACTCCTGAACACGCCACTATCGAACTCTTGCCCGTCACTCCACTCTTCACCTGCACCCCAGTCACTCTCCCCTCCTTCATCCCCTCCACACTCTCCACCTCCGCATTCCAGATCGGCTCAATCTTGGGATTGCCCAACGCCCGGTCTGCCATGATCTTCGACGCCCGCAACTCCCCTCGTCGGTGCACCAGATAAACCTTCGAGGCAAATCTCGTCAAAAATGTCGCCTCCTCACACGCCGAATCTCCACCCCCCACTACCACCACCGGCTGATCCCTAAACATCGGCAAAGCTCCGTCACACGTCGCACAGTATGTCACCCCCTTCGTCTCCAACTCCTTTTCCCCAGGCACCCCCAAATGCCGATGCCCCGCCCCGGTCGCCACAATCAAAACCCGCGCCTCTATCTCCCTCTTCCCCGCCCGAATCTGATGCACTGGCCGACCCAACTTCACCTCATCCGCCAATACCCCAAACTCCACCTCCGCCCCAAATTTCTGCGCCTGCTCCATCATCTGCATCATCAATGTCGTCCCATCAATCCCCTGCGGAAACCCTGGAAAATTTTCCACCACCGAAGTCGTTGTCAGCAACCCACCCGTCTGCGCCCCCGTCAAAACCAAAGGCTTCAGATTCGCCCGCGCCAAATAAAGCGCCGCCGTCCAACCGGCACACCCACTCCCCAAAATAACTACATCATGCATTCCGTCTTGATACCTCCTCCCTCCCTCTGCGTCCAACATCCTTCCACCCTTTTTCACAATCCCCATCGCTTTTCTGTAAAAAAGTCTCCTTCTTCACCCCCCACCCGCTACCAATCTTCTATGACTTCTACCGATAAACTTGACGAAATCTTCCGCATGCAGGACCTCCTCAATAAAAAGATTGGGGTCGATCTCGCCAACCTCTCCCCCGAAGACAAAACCAAGTGGGCCCTCAACTACTCCCGCGCCATGACCCAAGAGCTCGCCGAGCTCGTCGATAGCTTCCCTTGGAAATGGTGGGCCAAATACCAGAAACTCGACGAACAAAACGCCCGCGTTGAAGTCGTCGACCTCTTCCACTTCCTCGTCTCCCTTGCTCAAACTCTCGGCATGACCGCCGAGGATATCTACCAAGGCTATGTGAAGAAAAACGAAGTCAATCACGCCCGCCAAGAATCAGGCTACGCCGTCAAAGACCACGCCGACTCCAAACACATCTAACTTCCAACCCTTCGTAGCTCCGCAGAACTGCGGGACCCTGGAAATTTAAATTCATCCACCGGTAGGGCGCATCATCCCTGATGCGCCGATTGAACCACTCAATACTCCCACCCCAATCCGACTTTTATCGTCGGCAAGCCTGTAGTGTTTGTTCTTAGAGCGAGCGCAGAAAGAGGAGGATGGCCGAACGGTCGCTGGCCGACATGGTGCGGAATTTCTCTTTGGACGCCGTAGCCTCGCCGCCATGCCAAAGGATAGCCTCCTCGATCGTACTTGCGCGACCATCGTGCAGATAGCCTTCGCCGCCACTAACCCCCGCACTGAGGCCAATGTTCCAAAGGGGCGCTGTGCGCCACTCCGCACCAGTCGCTCCTCCCTCGTCGTCCATGTTGTCGGCTAACCCAGGCCCCATGTCGTGAAGAAGGAGGTCGGTGTAAGGATGAATGGTTTGGCTACGCAGCTCGGCCATCGGATGGTAAGCACTTGTGGAGAAGCTCGGAGTATGACAAGCCACGCAGGAGGCCGAGGTGAAGAGTTGCTTGCCGCGCACCACTTCCGGATCCAAAAAGTTGCGCTGCGCACCCACTCCGAGCAAGGCGACGTAGCGTGACATCTGGTCGAGTTCGGTCGCCGTGATCTCCGAGGTAGCCGCAGAGGTCTCACCGTCAAACACGGGGAAGAGCGCGCTGGCCACTCCCATGTCGTGGTTGAACGCATAGGCGATCTGATGGATAACCATGGATTGGTTGGCCTTGGGGGTGAACCTACCCAAACGGAGAATGAGGGGATTATTCGGATCTGGCACGTAATTGACTCTTCCGGAGATGCCGTCGGCATTGAGATCGCTTGGATCAGCTAAGGCAAGGACCGCACTTTCCGATACTGCTTCGAGCAGTCCGAGTCCGATGAGCTGGGGCGCGACGCGCAGGGAATGGAAGGATGGTATGACGCCGCTGAATTCAAGCACCGGCTTGCGCAGGGTGTAGGCCGTGCCGTCGCCGTAGGCTCCCGTCGTCTCGGTGAACCTGGCCAGCTTGACTCCTGCTTCCGGAGTTCCTCCGACCGCATAGGGCTGGAGCTGGTCGCCTAGCAGCGGATGGGGCGTGCCGTCGGCCGAGGCCCCCACTTTGACCACTGCGCGGTCGATCGTGGCGCCCACCGCTGGCAGGAGGGAACGTCCATTGTTCACGTGACAAGCGACGCAACTTTGTGCCACGAACTTGGGCCCGACCTTGTTCATTTGTCCGGTAAAGACGGGGTTGCCCGCCTCGGAGTGCGCACCGGTCTGAAATTCAGTGTGATGGAGGCGACGGCCGAGCATGAAGGCTTCGCCGTTTTCCGGGGTGATATTTCCCGCCATCTGTTTGAACCGGTGTTCCGGCTCATTCGAATATTGATAGGGTAGCGTTGTACGACCCCCGAGCCATGTTTCCTGGGGCAAGGGATTGGAGTCGAGGGTCTGGTTGACGATCCCCACAACCCCGCCGGGCAAGCCCAGATCGTTCGCCTGCGCCCAAGGCACAATGCCTTCACCCACCACATAGAGCAGCGTCGTGCCGTAGTAGTTATTCCGACCGTTGCGTGGCGAGAGTAGAAAATAGCTGATCTCGACCTCGACCCGATCTCCGATCTGCAGGGCGCGGTTGTTGGCATTAGCGTTCTGAGTGATCGTCGCGCTGTAGTTGTAATCCGTTTCTCCCGGCGTGGCGGAGGGATTGGTCGAAACAGGGTCGGCAATTTGATTATTATTATATTGGGCCACAGTCGTAATTCCGCCGAAAAACGTCCGGAACTCGGCGGCACTTAAGAGACCCAAGGTGGTGTAGTTGAAGGTGATCCCTGTGCCCCCCTTGGCCACCCGGTCAATGATTTCGATACTCGCCACCCGCTGCTCCCAATAAAAAGTAAGGTAATGGTCGTACTTTTGAAAATTTGCTTCACGCGCGTGGCGGTCACGCACCCGGTCGGCGATGTAGGTGATCTTGGCGGTGGAGGTCTCAACCACCGAATCAGGTTGGAGCGTAGTCGCAACGCTGAAAAGGGGCAGAAACACGGGATCACTCTCCGGTGACGAGGAAAGCACCGTCGCCCCGACGGGACCCGCGCCGTCCCCTGATAAGGAGACGACGGTGAAGTAATAAGTCTGACCCGAAACCAGATTCGGAAGGGTAATCGACTGGACCAAACCCAATTCCACAGATTGGTTCAAGGTCGTCGCGGAAGTTCCGTAAAGAACACGGTAGCCCGTGACTCCTGATGCAACCGCGGTATCCCACGCCAGACTGATCGACCCCGCGGTGCCAGTCGGCACGAGGCGGATGTTGGGCGGGGCCGCGGCTAGGATTATCGGACGACTAACGCGGAAGAACTTCTGCGCTCCCTCGGCGGAGACGCGGTGCGAGAGATTCCCACCGGTGCCGGCGAGCGTTCCGGAAGCAGCAGACCATCCTGTGGAGGAGAGTGAGGAATTTTCTTCGACGGTATAAGAGACACCTGCCAACGAGGGCCATTCGAGACCCATCACATTGCGGGTCGTGGAAGAAATCTGCCGCGTCTGCGCGGGCGTGGCGGTGGTAGTCGTCTGGTACTCGAGAGCTACATCATCTAGCCATACGTCGCCATTCGATCCAGCTACCGCGCCGGTGGCGAAATAAAACGTGATCCGCGCGGTTGCGGTGTTAGCGGGTGCGGTGAGAGCAGAGGTTGTGATCTTCGAGTAGGCGGCGTTCCCGCCGAGAAAATTAACCCAGTTTCCCGTAGCCACACTGAGGACCGTACCGTTCGAATTCACCCATTCCAGCTTGTATTGCTGCACATAACCCGTGCCGGCGCTGATTTGCTTGGCCCAAAAAGACAAGGTGTAGATTTTGCCGGGGACAATGGCGGGAACCTCCTTGACCAACTGCGCACCAACCGCACCCCCGGGAATATAACTTCGCAGCGCCGATAGGCCGCTGCGGGAGTTCGACGCCTGGACCGAATGAATCGCAGCGAGAGTCCAGTTGGCGGTGCCCGACTCGAATCCGGGATTAGCCGTGATGGCATTAGCCGCGACGACAACGGAGCCCGAGGCCGGAACCGTCTCCATTACGCGATAAACCCGCGCCATGGAGATATCGTAGGCACTTTGGCTGGACCCGCTGGCCGCCAACGAGGAGCCAAGGTCAGTCCATACCGGGTCCACTGAAGTCGGCGACCACTGCGCTTGGTAACTATTCCCAACAATCGGCGTCCATGAAACCTCAGTCTCTCGCGCTATGCGCAACTCTTGTCCGAACAAGGCGAAACCCGTGTGAACGAGGCAAACCCAGGCGAGGCATACGGCGATGGCAAACTTCCGTCCGCCTTTCACATTTTCAGGATTTTTTTCTTTGCTTTGGGGATAAGGGGACTGGGTGGCGTAGGAGTAGAAAGAGTCAAAGAAGTAATTATTTACGTTCGAAATTAAGGAAGACCATACGCCTTTGCGCCCCATCCGTAGGCTAGACAAACTTGGCGATTTTAGATTGGACATAAACTCCGAAACTCTTAAATGCAATCTAGTCTAGTTCTAGGATATATCAATAGCCTGTTTCAGAAAGTTGTGTTTCGAAGTTTATTCTAGTTCGCATTTTAGATAGATTGCTTCTCCACGAAGTGACGCGGTCTGACCGCGCTTTGCTCAAGGAGACCCTAGTACACCAGATCTACTCCTTCACACCCTTAACGTCCCTACCTCCCGGCAGCCATTCGTAATCCCGCCCACGCGGGGCGTTGTAAATTTAAACTCGCCCACCGGTAGGGCTGACCGTCTCGGTCAGCCGATTCAAAACTCACGACTCAAAACGACCTTCACTTCTTCGCACTTTTTCACATTCTCACATCATGAATCCCTTTCCGACCTTTGCGGACTTGGCGTGAGCTATTATTCACTTCCACAGCGTCGCAATCTCATACCGTCGGTCCGACCACGTAGGATCATTCGTCACCGCCGTCATCTTTTCGCATCGGCACTGAGCGATCATCAACCGATCAAACGGATCCGCATGCACCCCAGGTAACTGATACACCTCCTCCGCATGTCTCCCCTCGATCGGTAGCAAAATAAATCCAGCCTTCTCCAAATCCCCACTCAACCTATCCCCAAAACCCGCCGGCGCCGCAACATGTCCCAGCGACGCCTTCACCGCAATCTCCCAAATCGCCGCCGCACTCACATAAACCTGATTGCGAGAATCCTCCACCGCCCGCACAGCCTTCACCGCGATTTCCTCATCCTTACGCAAAAACCAAATCAGCGCGCTCGTGTCCAAAAGTAACTTCATCCACCACCCCCAAACCCCTCTAAAGCACCATGAAACTTCTCCCGCACCGGCCCAAACTGCTCCCGCATCATCCCCTGCTTCCGCCGAATCTCAGGCCCCTGACAAGGCCTCAACTCCGCCATCCTCTTCCCATTCCGCGTAATCACAAAACTCTCCCCCTCCGAGGCCGCCCGCAAAATCTCCGAAAACTTCGACTTCGCCTCATAAGAAGGGATCACTTTCACGAATCCATAACTATATCGACCAGTCTGACTGGTCAATCTAAAATTCGATAATTATGCTAGAATTACCCTTTTTTTTAGACTATTGTCTAATTCTGTGAGCAAACAAAAAGCGAAGTCATCTTCCAAGAAGGTCGCCCCGAGCAAGACCAAGTTGTCCGCTCCCACCATGGGTTGCGACCTTCTTGTCCAAGCCCTCGAACACGCCGGCGTCGATACCATCTTCGCCTACCCTGGTGGCGCCAGCATGATGCTCCACCAATCTCTCACTCGCTCGAAAAAGATCCGCACCATTCTTCCTCGCCACGAACAGGGCGGCGCCTTCATGGCCGAAGGCTATGCCCGAGCCACTGGTAAAGTCGGCGTCGTCATGGCTACCTCAGGTCCAGGTGCCACCAATCTCGTCACTGGCATCGCCGATGCCTTCATGGACTCCGTTCCCATGGTCGCCATCACCGGCCAAGTCCCCACCACTATGATTGGTCGCGGCGCTTTCCAGGAAACCGACGTCTTCGGCCTCACTCTCCCCATCGTTAAACACAGCTACCTTGTCATGAGCCCTGGCGATATCCCGCGCGTAGTCGCCGAAGCCTTTCATATCGCCACCACCGGCCGCCCAGGTCCCGTCGTCATCGACATCCCCAAAGACGTCCAAAAAGCCACCGCCCAAGTCTCTTGGCCCGCCCAGATGGATATCCCTGGCTACCTTCCTCCACCCGCCCCTGCAGAAACTACCCTCCACGAAATTCTCGCTCTTATCGAGAAAGCCGAACGCCCCATGCTCTATGTCGGCGGAGGCATCATCACCTCCGGCGCCGAAGCCGACCTCCTTAAATTCGCCCGCTCCACCGGTATTCCCGTCACCACCACCCTCATGGGCATCGGCTGCTTCCCCGAAAACGATCCGCAATCCCTCAAATGGCTCGGGATGCACGGCACCGTCTACGCCAACTACGCCGTGGATGAGTGTGATCTCCTCCTCGCCTTCGGCGTCCGCTTCGACGACCGCGTCACCGGCAAAGTTTCCGAATTCGCCAAGAAAGCCACCATCGTTCACGTCGATATCGATGCTTCCGAGCTTAACAAAAATAAAGTCGTCCACCTCCCCGTCCTCGCCGATATCTGCCTCACCTTGCGCGACCTCAATAAACTCCTCTCCCAACGGTCCCACGCTCACCTCCCCAAACGCCTAACCAAATGGCGTGAAAAAATCGAGGTCTGGCGCAAAAAGTACCCCTTCTCCTATACCCCCGTCCCCGATCGCATCATGCCCCAACAGGTTATTGAGGAGCTCTGCCGCCTCACCAAGGGAGAAGCCATCATCACCACGGGCGTCGGTCAGCACCAGATGTGGGCAGGACAGTTCTACGACTTCCACCACCCCCGTAGCTTCCTCACCTCCGCAGGACTCGGCGCCATGGGCTACGGCTACCCTGCCGCCCTCGGTGCCAAAGTCGCCTGCCCCCATCGCGAAGTCGTCGATATCGACGGTGATGGTTCTTTCCTTATGAACGTCCAAGAACTGGCCACTGCTATCGCCGAAAATATTCCCGCCAAAGCCATCATCATCAATAACCAGTACCTCGGAATGGTTGTACAGTGGGAAGATCGCTTCTTCGCCAGTAACCGAGGCCACACCTTCCTCGGCGATCCCAACTCCCCAAAAACTATCTTTCCCGATTACCTCCCCATCTGCCAAGGCTTCGGCGTCCCCGCAGAGCGCATCACCAAACCCGAAGAAGTCCGTCCCGCCCTCCAACGCCTCCTCGCCTCCAAAACCGCCTACGTGCTCGATGTCATGGTTCCCTACACCGAACACGTTCTTCCCATGATCCCCGCAGGCGGCACCGTCAAAGATATCATCCTCGAACCCATGCAACTCGGCGACGCCCCCCTCCAGTCCGAAGTCCCAGGCTAACCAAAATTCGCGCGTGAGCGCGTCGGTGTTCCTTACTTTGAAATTTTAAACCAACCCGACCACATATCGTTCCCTGAACGTTGATCGCTTCCCCGCGGCGCTTCCACATTCGTCCCCACTTGGACTCCCCCCTCCTGCTTCGCCCGTGCCGCATCGAACTGCAACGATTCCGCCATCGACTGACCTGGAGCCAACGATCCTGGATAAAATTTTCGCGTCGTGCCCCCCGCCGTAATCTCAATCGTCGGCGAGTTCACCGTCTCCGTCCCCCGATTCTGCACCGCCACTGTCACTTTTCCATTTTTTAAATCCATCACAACCCCCGCCGTTGCCAGATCAATGATCCCCCGCTGATTCCGCTCCAGTACTCTCTGCACATTCACCACCCCCATGCCCGTCTCCTCATCTCGACCCACCCCCCCCGTATCATTCGCATACTGAAGAAGTAATCCTGCCGCCTGCTTACCCGTTAAGTTTGGTTCCTTCGCTAAAATCGCCGCGATCGCTCCACTCACTAGTGCCGTCGAACCTGATGTTCCACTCACCTCCACTTTCTTGCCTCCTGGCCAATCCGCCACCACCGCAAATCCAGGCGCCACCACATCCACCGCCGCTCCCCGATTTGAAAAATACAGATGCTGCCGATCCCCATCCACCGATCCCACCGCCACCACCCCATCATACGCCGCGGGATAAGCCACCCGATTCACCGCCTCATTCCCCGCCGCCGCCACCACCGCCACATTCTTCCCCAAAGCATAGGCCACCGCATCCCGCATGACCGAACTATCCCCCGCCGAACCCAAACTAAGATTGATCACCTTTGATCCATTCTCCACCGCCGCATAAATCGCCTTCGCCAAAGTAAAACTATCCCCCACACCCCTCGCATCCAGGACGGCAAATTCCAATATCTTTGCCCCAGGCGCTGCACCACCCATCCCTATAATCAACGAAGCCATTGCCGTCCCATGCCCCTCCTCGCTTCCTAAACTTGTACTCGTCGGACTCAAACTCGTATCCAGCAGCGCCACCGTCACCCCTTTTCCCCAATCGGCCGTCACCCCATCTGCCCCCATCATCTTCAAGGCATCGCGACCTACCACTCGATAAACAGAATCTCCCATCGTCATCACCTCGGCAGGCACCTCAGGAACCCCCATATAGTAGTTCTTTCCCAACTCCATCTCCGCCGATTTCCCCACCGATTTCAGCCACTCCCCATCCTTGACCCGTACCGCCTGCAACTGATCAATCTGATCTAAAACCACCCCCGCTGGAGCCGTCTTTAAAAACCGCCGATACGCCGCACTGTCTTTAAACCGAAGAGTTTTTTCCCCAGCAATCTCGTCGCCCGATCCCGTGTCGATCGATCCATCAAAACTTCCCTTCGCCTTCTCCTTCGTTGTCAGCCCGCCTGCCGACTTCTTGTTCACCTCCGCTCCTACTTCCCCCATCTTGCTTGGAATCGCTCGCAATTCAGAATCGGTTTTCTTTACCTTTTTCCTAATCCCCGGCGGATCAATCACCCACCAAAGCGCCATGAGCAGCGCAAAAGCCCACAACCCGTAACGAAAATTCTTCATCCACGAAACCCTAGCCTACTTTGCGGGCAGGAAAACCCCTTGTCACACCCCCGCCCAATAGACGATTATACAACTCACCTTAGCCGGCGTGGCGGAACTGGCAGACGCGACGGACTCAAAATCCGTTTCCCGCAAGGGAGTGTGGGTTCGACCCCCTCCGCCGGTAGGTTTGCTTCTTCCAACCCTCCCCACCCGTGTGGACCTAAACAATCCCCCTGCCCCCCCTTCGCGTTCCGCGTCTGCGCCCCGACCCCCTTCGTGGCTTAGCGTGAGCAATCTTTTCTCAATCAAAAATTAAACATTCAAAATTAAAAATCATCCCCTTTCCGTCCTTTGTGGCCTTGGCGTGAGTTCTCTCCAATTCCCCTTTGCGGGCTTGGCCTGAGGAATTTCTGTTATTTGTGCTCAGCCTACTTCGGGCTAGCCTTCCCACCCCATGCAATCCTCAGGTTCCATCCGCGTCGAAGGAGCCCGCCAGAATAATTTAAAAAATCTAACCTTCGATCTGCCCCTAGGCGTCTTCCACGTCCTCACCGGCCCATCAGGATCAGGTAAATCCTCACTCGCCTTCGATACTCTTTACGCCGAAGGCCAACGCCGCTACGCCGAAACCTTCAGCCCCTATACCCGCCAGTTCCTCGAACGCATGGACCGCCCCCGCGTCGATCGGATCGAGGGCATCCCCCCAGCCATTGCCCTCAGCCAAGGTAACCCCGTCCGCTCCTCCCGAAGCACCGTCGGTACCGTCACCGAGATCGCCGACCACCTCAAACTTATCTTTCCCCGCCTCGCTAAACTCACCTGCCCCGACTGCTCCCAACCCATCCGCCCCTGGACCCCCCAGTCCATCCTCCAAGACCTTCTTTCCCAATACGCCGATCAAGAGGCCTGGTTTCTCTTTCGCATTCCTTTTCCTCAAAAAACTCCCGCCGACGAAGCCGCCGCCTTCCTCACCCGCCAAGGTTTCCGTCGCATTCTCCTTCAAGGCCAGCCCCATCGCCTCGACGAAGCCACAGGCCTCGAAGCCCTCGCCCAGGCTTTCGCCTCAACCCCCACCGACAAGAACCTCCTCGTCCTCGTCATCCAAGATCGTCTCACCCTCTCCACCTCCGCCAAACCTCGGCTCACCGAAGCCATCACCTCCTGCCTTCGCTACGGCAAAGGAGTCCTCGCCATCGCCCTCACCCGCACTCCAACTAATCCCCATCTCTACTCCGACCGCTACTTCTGCCCACGCGATGAGCGCGATTTCCATGAACCCATCCCAGCCCTCTTCTCCTTCAATCACCCCCTCGGCGCCTGCCCCGCTTGCCGCGGCTTCGGCCGCATTATCGAAATCGATGAGTCCCTCGCCCTCCCCGACCGCCAACTCACCATCGCAGGAGGCGTGGTCAAACCTTGGCAAACCAACGCCTACGAAGAGTGCCAGCAGTCCCTCGAAAAAGCCTGCCGCCGACGCAAAATTCCGCTCGAAGTTCCTTTCGACGAACTCACCCCCGACCAACAGTCCTTTGTCATCGAAGGCGAAGGAGGCAGCACCCGCGCCCTGCCCGAACTCTGGGATTCTGGCGACTGGTACGGAGTCCGCGGCTTCTTCCGCTGGCTCGAAACCAAAACCTACAAAATGCACGTCCGCATGCTTCTTTCCCGCTACCGCGCTTACCGTATCTGCCCCGACTGTTCGGGCCATCGCTACCGCCCCGAAACCGGTTTCTGGCACCTCGCAGGCAAAACCATGCCCGAACTTAATTCTCTCTCTCTCGCCGAACTCTCTAATCTCCTCCAAAAAGTAAAAACAAAAGATGCCTCCGTCCAAGCCCCTCTCGCCAATATTCGTCACCGCCTCCGTTACCTGATCAGTGTAGGCCTCGGCTACCTCACGCTCGACCGACCCACCCGCACTCTCTCAGGTGGCGAACTCCAACGCGTCAACCTGACCGACTGCCTCGGCACCGGTCTCACCGGCACTCTCTTCGTCCTCGATGAACCCAGTATCGGCCTCCATCCTCGCGATACGGGTCGCCTGCTCGACCTCCTTCGCGAACTCCGCGCTGCTGGTAATACCGTTCTCGTCGTAGAGCACGACGAAACCGTCATTCGCTCCGCCGAAAATATTCTCGAACTGGGCCCAGGCGCGGGCGCCGAAGGTGGCCACCTCCTCTACTCAGGTCCCCCATCAGGATTAGCCCAAATCGCAAACTCGCCCACCGGCGCCTACCTCGCAGGTCGACGCTCCATCCCTGTGCCCAATCCACGCCGGCCCTGCCCAGAAAAAGATCACCCGTGGATCCACGTCAAAGGCGCCACCTGCCACAACATAAATAATCTCTCAGCCGCTTTCCCCCTCCGCCGACTCGTCGCCGTCTCTGGCGTCAGCGGCTCAGGTAAAAGCACCTTCGTCCACGAAATCATTCACAAAACCCTCCTCCACCGCATGGGCCGTGCTGTCGAAAATCCCCCCTCTATTAAATCGCTCAAAGGCGCCGATGAAATTTCCGATGTCGTCTTAGTCGACCAATCCCCTCTCACCCAAACCCCACGATCCACCCCTCTTCTCTACCTCGACATCTACGATCTCGTCCGCGAACTCTACGCCTCCACCGAAGAAGCCCAAAGCGCAGGCCTCCCCGCATCCGCCTTCTCCTTTAACGCAGGCGCAGGTCGTTGCGAGCGATGCGGAGGCATGGGCTACGAAAAGATTTCTATGCAGTTTCTTTCTGACGTTTTTGTTACTTGCCCCGCTTGCGAAGGTCAACGCTTTCAACCCCACGTCCTCCTCGCCCGCTACCTCGATAAGTCGATTCATGAACTCCTCGAAATGACCGCTTCTCAAGCCCTGCTTCATTTTGCTCCGCGCGATAACCTCACCCCCCGCGCCCGCGAGTGCCACGAGAAAATCGTCACCTCCCTCACTCTCCTCGCTGAAGTCGGTCTTGGTTACCTTCGTTGTGGTCAACCTCTCAGCCAACTCTCAGGCGGAGAAGCCCAACGACTTAAACTTGTCGCCCATCTGGCCCCCCAGAAAAAAGACAAAGAAACTTCCAAAAAAGGCCGGGACAAAAACTCTGCCACGCCCACCAACACTTCCCCTCTTCTCATCCTCGATGAACCCACCACCGGTCTTCACCTCGATGATGTCGCCCTCCTTATCACTTTGCTCCACCGCCTCGTCGACCAAGGTGCCTCCCTTCTTGTCATCGAGCACCATCTCGATGTCATCAAAAATGCCGACTGGGTCCTCGATCTCGGCCCAGAAGCAGGAGCGGAAGGCGGAAAACTCATCGCCTCTGGCCCCCCCGAAGCCATTGCCGCTTGCCGAACCAGCCCCACCGCAACCTATCTCGCTCCTCTCCTGAGCAAAACTCCAACCCGCTCTCTTCGACTCCACGAAGAACCTGCCCCGCATCACCCCAAGAAAAATGGACATGCTCCTTTAGAAATCTCCGTCCGCGGCGCTCGCCATCACAATCTAAAAAATTTCGACCTCCAAGTTCCCCGCAATCAAATGGTCGTCGTCACCGGCCTTTCTGGTTCCGGCAAAAGCACCCTCGCCTTCGATCTTCTCTTCAGCGAAGGCCAGCGTCGCTACCTCGACTGCCTCAACACCTACGCTCGCCAGTTCGTCGAACAACTCGAGAAACCGGATGTCGATTCCATCACCGGACTTCCTCCCGCCGTCGCCATCGAACAGCGCACCACCCGCGGAGGTCGTAAATCAACCGTCGCCACCGTCACCGAACTCTACCAATTTCTCCGCCTTCTTTACGCTAAACTCGGAGCCCAACACGATCCTAAGACTGGAGAAGTTGCCGTTCGGCAAACCTCCGCCGATATCGTCCTTCGCATCCGCCGCCAACTTCGCTCATCCAAACGTCTCGATCTCCTTGCCCCTCTTATCCGTGGACGAAAAGGTTTCCATACCGAAGTCGCACGCTGGGCCGTAAAAAAAGGCTTTAAACTTCTTCGCGTCGATGGGAAGTGGATCGATCCTGCAAAGTTCGAACCGCTCGACCGCTATAAAGAACACCAAATCGAACTGCTTGTCGCCCAACTCGCCCCCGGCCGCCAAGACCTCCCAGCCCTCGTCTCTCAAACTCTCACCCTCGGCAAAGGCACTCTCTACGCCATCGACTCCTCAGGGAAGTCCACCATCTACAGCCACCACCTCTTCTGCCCCGGCTCAGGTCGCTCCTTCGACGAGCTCGATCCCCGTCTCTTCTCCTTCAATAGCCCACACGGTTGGTGCGTCACCTGTCAAGGCTACGGCTCTCTCCTTTCCAAACCGCCAGAACTCGATTCCCACGACGAAGCTGAAAATGAGCAGCAACTGGAGCTCGCTCGGGAAGCTCTCGAAGAACGCGACCTCTTGCCCTGCCCTGACTGCCACGGCGCCCGCCTCAATCCTATCGCTCGTGCGGTTCGTTTCGGCGGAAAACCCATTCCAGAAATTAACTCTCTTTCCGTTCACGATTTTCAGGAGTTTTTCTCTCAACTCAAGTTCACCGGCCGGGAAGCTGCCATTGTCCGTGATATTCAACCCGAAATCCTCCAACGCCTCACCTTCCTCCGCGAAGTCGGTCTCGAATACCTTAATCTCGACCGTTCCGCCCCCACTCTTTCAGGAGGCGAATCTCAACGTATCCGCCTCGCCTCGCAACTCGGTTCGAATCTCCAGGGCGTACTCTATGTGCTCGATGAACCCACCATCGGTCTCCACCCTCGCGACAATCAAAAGCTTCTCGGCATCCTCCGTGGTCTTCGTGACCGAGGTAACTCCCTCCTTGTCGTCGAACATGACGAAGACACCATGCGCGCCGCCGACCATATCATCGATCTCGGTCCAGGCGCAGGGGTCCATGGGGGAGAAATTGTCGCTCAAGGAACCTGGCAACAGATCGGTTCTTCCGAAACCTCTGCCACTACCCGCCTCCTCGGAGAACCTATCCACCATCCTGCCCGCGGAAAGCGTCGCCCTATCGACACCTCGGTTACTTGGTTGACCGTCAAGAGCGCCAAGGCCCGCAATATTCATGGAATCGATGTGGCCATCCCCCTGCATCGCTTGACTGCCCTCTCGGGCGTCAGCGGTTCAGGCAAAAGCACATTAGTCCGCGAAATCATCGTTCCTGCCACCTCCCCCGAGCGAAAAAAGAAAGACCCTCGCTGGAGTTCCGTCCATGGCGCCGAGACCATCGATCGAGTGGTGGAAGTCGACCAATCACCTATTGGAAAAACCTCACGCTCCACCGTTGCCACCTACTTAGGCCTGATGGACGACCTTCGTACCCTTTACGCCAACCTTCCCGCGGCCAAGCAGGCGGGCTTCACCGCTTCCCACTTCTCTCATAATGCGGGGCCAGGACGCTGTGCCGCCTGTGACGGGGCTGGAATGGTTCGCGTGCAAATGAGCTTCCTCCCGCCGGCCGATGTTCGGTGCGAAGAGTGTAACGGCCTGCGTTGGAAGCCAGAGATTCTCGCGATGCACTATCGGGATATCTCCATCCAGCAAGCCCTCGCTCTTTCCGCTGAGCAAGCCGCCGAATTCTTTGCTCCCCACCCTCGCATCGCTACTCCCTGTCGCCTCATGTCCGAAACAGGCCTCGGCTATCTTCAGCTGGGCCAAACCAGCCCGACTCTTTCAGGGGGCGAAGCCCAACGCCTCAAACTTGTCACTGAACTCGCGGCCGCCCAGATCGCCGCCGATCACGCCCATATGAAAGGCCGGGCTCGCCGTCCTGCTCATCATCTCTTTCTTTTGGAAGAACCCACCGTGGGCCTCCACCTCGCCGATGTCCGCCGCCTACTCGACCTGATGCATCGACTGGTCGACTCAGGACACAGCGTTGTCGTCATCGAACATCATCTCGATGTTTTAGCGGAAGCAGACTACCTCATCGATATCGGCCCAGAAAGTGGTGAAGACGGCGGAACCATCATGTCCCAAGGAACCCCCGAACACGTCGCTTCCTCCAAAACCTCCCGCACTGCTCCCTTCCTCCGCACCCACCTCGACCGCTCCAGCAAACATAAAACGAAAAAAGTCCTAGAACCCGCTTAACTTCTACTCCAAGAGGCTGAACATTTCCTCAGGGTGAACTTCATCCTCAAATCTCCTCGTTTCCAGACCTGACATCACTTTCGCCCCACTCCCGCCACCAAATAAACCACTCCCCCTAAAAGATTCCACGCTAGAATCATGGCAAACCCGCCCAAAGAGATCGCCACCGCCTGCGGTGCGGCAATCGATAAAGTCCCCAAAAATGTCACGAAGGCCGCCTCCCGTAATCCCAACCCGTTCCACGTAATCGGCAGCACCGTTACCATCGCCACCATCGGTAAAACCGAAGCCAACGGCCAAAACTCCAATCCCGTCCCCACCGCACGCGAGACCGAATAAAAAAGCCCCACCAAGGCTAACTGCGCCAGCACACTCAGGAGCAATCCCACCCCTGCACCCACTGGATGGGTTAAACAGACATGACATGCCTCAGCTCCCTCTCCCGCCGCCTTTCTCCAACCCACCCGACTCTTCCCACTTAAAATTCTTCCCGAAGCGGGATGAGCTAAAATAGTCAGCAAGACAAAAAGAATTCCCGCAACCACCAAGAAAGCATAAGCCCCCGCCCGCGTCACTGGGTGCATCATCAAATCGTTCCAGTGGGGCAGAATCAAAGCCGCCCCTACGGTAACCGTTGCCGTCAGGCCCAAGACCCTCTCCATCAAAATCGAAACTACTGCGGCGGGTTGCGCCAGCGGCGCATCTTTCGCCGCCCAGTAGGCCCGCATCACATCCCCTCCCATCACCCCAGGCAGAACACTGTTAAAAAATAGACCCGCCAGCGAAAGTTGGGCCGTTCGCCCCCAGCCCACCGCTACTCCCGCCACTTCTAAAAGCAGATGCCACCGCGCAATCGAAATAACCACCACACATCCATAAGCCAAGAAGGCCATCCCCGCCCAAAGCCCATCGGCTCCCCGAACGATCTGCCCAAACTCTCTCCAGTTCAGCTTGTTTGCCAAAAACCATAGTGCTCCCGCCGTGAACAACCCTCTCCCTATCCAGCCCAGCCATGCTTTCGTCATCTCCTTCATTTCCTTTGAACCTATGGATACTCCGCAAAAAACCAAGCCACTCGAGTACCCCTTCGACAAAGAAACCGCACAGATTTCACTATTTTCCTCGAAGGAACCAAGTTTACCTCCAATCTCAAGTCTTCATGCGCCACGCCCACTCCCCCGATGCCGACCCCCTGCGCCAAGCCGGTCTCAAATCCACTCCAGGTCGCCGAACCGTCCTCAGCCTGCTCGAAAAAACCAGTACCCCTCTATCCCCCGACCAGATCTACGCCAAAGCCGGCTCCGCCACCTGCGATCGCGCCACCGTCTACCGGATCCTGGAGTCGCTCAGCGAGGCTGGCCTCGTCCAACGAGTCTCCCTCAAAGGAAAAACTTTTTACCTTCCCGAACAGTCCAACCATCACCATCACCACATCATTTGCCGAGAGTGCCGCTCCACCGTCTGCCTCGATCAGTGTCTAATCTCCCCCTTAGAAAAAAAAGCCCGCCAACTCGGCTTCCACAACATCCGCCACACCCTTCAACTCACCGGTCTCTGCTCGAAGTGCACGAGCTGAAACTTTTCTGGTTCAAGCTCAAAGATTGAAATTCGTCTCGGCCCTCTAGAGCAGTCCGTGCCTACGCAAATCACGCACATGCTCCCCACCGGAAGCCAACACCATATCCAAGGAAAACTTAAGCAGACATACCTCCCACCCATCATCCACTCCAGTTAAAACCGCCGCCAACGGATCCCCTTTGGCCTCAACCTCCGCCCGTACCTTATCCGCCACCTCCGCCAGTGCCCCCGTCACATCATATCTCCGCGTTTCATCTTTCCGAAAAGTAAATCCATACTTCAAGATCGCAATTTGCGAGGCAAACTCACTCACCGCATCCGCGTACTTTTCTGCCTTTTCGCCAAAACCATCCAGCATCAACTTGGCAAAATGATCAGGCGTGACCAGCTCTGGCTTCTGCGCATGAATCCGACCCTCCCGCACCCGCATCCGATTCACCGCATCCATCTCCTCAGTGATTAAATGATAATTTAGCACCGTCGTCCCAAAAGTTTCTAAACGCCTTTGCGGAGCATGAATCACCTTGGTATTTTCCAAGGCATAATGAAAGTCATCGGGATTCATCGCACTGCTTAAGTTCCACTAGTTCCTGCATAAATCAACTCGCAGCATCTTCCCACGAGTAAATCCCCTCGCTTCAAATCTCCTCTTTCTGCTAACCCTAATCTATGGCCACCTATATCTATGAAACCATTCCCTCAAAACCGTCCGAGCAACCCATCCAGTTCGAAATTCAGCACTCCATGAAAGATTCTGCTCTCACCCACCATCCTCAAACAGGCCAACCCATCCGCCGACTGATCACTGGCGGACTCGGCATTATCGGCTTTTCCTCCGAAAGTTCCCCCTCGGCTTCCCCGTCTGCAGGTCACGGATGCGGTTCTGGCTCCTGCGGTTGTCACTAACCCGCCGATTAAAAACCCAAGGCCAATGGCCTTTAGTAATAACTAGGATCGAATCTAAACCGAATAGAGCACCGCTCGCATCACCGCCTCTTGCACTTCGGCTACCGACTTCGAGACCGCACGCCCAATCAGGTCCATCTTCGAAACTTCCGCCACTCTTGCACTGTACTTCAGTAGCTCGGCATCCGAAAAAACCGTCAACAACAACTGACACGCGCTCGCTAGACTGATCAAGACCACATCTCTTGGATTTGGCACCTCACCCTCCACAATGACCGCTTCAATCCGCTTCCGAACTTCACGCTCCTCTTGATCGTTGATCATTGGATAACGCCTCCCAGGAATTACCCATAGAATCTTTTTCTCCTGCTTCTTCAGCACCCCACGCGTGACCAACTTCGCCAACGCCGCCTCGCGCAACTTTTCGCCATCCGCAGAAAAAACTCCCACCCAATACTTCGCATCCTTCTTGTCGGTTGCTGCCACAATCTGCGCCAAGAGCGGATCGAGCATCTTGTCTCCCGTAGGCTTTTCGCTGACCAAGGTTAAATGAGTTAAATCTGTGTCGATTCGGCTTTGAAAGGCCAACTCCAAAAGGGCCGCTCCGGCTAAAGCCTGATCCAATGCCAAGGGCGGCAGATCGAAAAACTTTCCGGTCTTATCATCCAAAGCCAATAAAACGATCTCCTCCATGAAAGTAAGCATCC
Organism: Verrucomicrobia subdivision 6 bacterium; assembly: GCA_947441075.1. Taxonomy (GTDB): domain Bacteria; phylum Verrucomicrobiota; class Verrucomicrobiia; order Methylacidiphilales; family Verrucolacustridaceae; genus Verrucolacustris. The sequence continues at coordinate 3,384 of CANESK010000009.1, read as the reverse complement.
CACTACTATTCTCCGAACCTCTGGCGGGACAAGAACTCTCTTCCCCACTTGACCCCGCCTGTTTTGCCCTATCTTTACCCCATGCGCCTAATCTGGATCCTTGGAGACCAACTTCTCCCCTCCCACCCCCTCCTCCCCTCCCCCGCCCCAGATCTTCTCGTTGGTATGATCGAATCTACTCCTCGCGGTTCCCATCTTCACTACCACCAGCAAAAACTCACTCTTCTCTACTCCGCTATGCGCCACTACGCCGCCGCCCTCAAAAAACGCAAATTCAATACCCTCTACCACCACCTCAACGACTCCTCCGATCAGGCCGACTACAGCACGGTTCTTGCCAACTGGGTCAAACAGCACCGAATCCAAGAAATCCATCTCCTCGACCCCAACGAGTTCGACACCCTGCACTCGCTCCCCACGCTTTCAAAGAAACTGGGAATTCCCGTCCAGCGCCATCCGAGTCCCCAGTTTCTTGTGTCTCGGGAAGAGTTTCAATCGTGGGCCCAAGGAAAGAAGCACCTCTTGATGGAGACCCACTACCGCCGGCTCCGAACCGAAAGAAACATCCTCCTCGATTCTCAAGGCAAACCCGAGGGCGGTGATTGGAATCTCGACGACCAGAACCGCCGCACCTTCCGCGAGTTCGCAAAGGAAAAACCAAAAGTTCCTCCCTTGCCCCCTCCCGTGAAGGACCCGATCGTTCAGGAGGTAGCAGCCCAAGTAAGTAAACTCTTTCCCCATCATCCTGGCAAAGCAGCCGACCTATGGGTCCCCACCACCCGTGAAGGGGCCTTGGATTGGCTCAAACTTTTTATTCGTCAACGACTCGAAAAGTTTGGCTCGTGGGAGGACACCATGGTCGATGGCGAACCCATACTCTTTCACTCCGTTCTCTCGCCTCTCTTGAATCTGGGTCTACTCACTCCACTTGAATGCATCCAAGCAGCCGAAAAAGCCTACCGCGACGGCAAAGCCCCGCTCAATTCGGTGGAGGGTTTCATTCGACAAATCCTCGGTTGGCGGGAGTTCATTCACGGAATCTACTGGCTGAAAATGCCTGAGTATCGTGAGGTCAACTTCCTTGGGGCCAATCGCCCTTTGCCACGATGGGCCTATACGGGCGAGACCGAGATGCGCTGCGTATCCCAAGCCATCCATGGCGCAATCGATCACGCTTACAACCATCACATTCAACGACTGATGGTCCTCGGTAACTTTTTCCTACTTGGCGGATACGAGCCCAAAGCAGTTCTCCGCTGGTACAGTGAAATGTATCTCGATGCCTACGACTGGGTCATGGTGCCCAACGTCCTCGGTATGATCCTCTTTGCCGACGGGGGTTTCTTCGCCACCAAACCCTACGCCGCAGGCGCCGCTTATCAGGATAAAATGGGCAACCACTGTGCCTCATGCCAGTTCGACCCCAAACAGCGTGAAGGCCCTCAAGCTTGCCCCTTCCACTCCCTCTACTGGAACTTCTTTGGGCAGCACGCAAAGCTTTTTGGCAAAAATCCTAGAATCGGTATGATGGTTAAGTTATGGGAGAAAAAAACACCCGCCGATCAAACCCAGATCCGTCAAAACGCCCAACGATTCCTCAACCAACAAGCATAAGGTCTTCCCTCGCTAGTCTAATCATTCCCTCCGCTCTTTTTCTCGGTTTCCTTCTCGGTACTTTTTTCGGCCGTCCCCTCCTCTTCTCACCCTCTTCCGAATCTTCTTCCTCTCCCCAGACCCCCACCTCCTCCGACTCCAATCCCAAAAAGCCAACTATCCCTGCCACCCAAATCGCCAGTTCCGCAAAAAAAGAAAAGGGCTGGGACGAAAAAACTATTCAGTCTCTCTCCCTCTCCGAGATTCGCACTCGGCTCTCACAACTATCCACCTGGTCTCCTGGACCTGGCGCCGACCAAGCCGAACGATGGCTCATCCAGCGATGGGCCACCCTCGAACCCGCCGCCGCCTGCCAATACGCCTACACCGCCGTTCTGCAAGGCGCGGAGGAGGGTCTTCTCATGGATGCTTTAGCGATCTGGGCCAACGCGAAACCTTCCGAAGCTGCCCGCTGGGCAGGAAACTTAGGCTCCCCATCCCTTCGCGACTCAGCCATCCGCACCGTCTACGCCGTCTGGGCTAAAAAAGATTCCACCGCCGCCGCCCAAAGTATCTCCTCACTCCGCCCTGCCTCCGCCCGCGGAATCGCCAGCGCCGCCACCGCCCCGCCTCATGCGGGAAAAAATTTCGCCAGCGCCATGCTCTGGGCAAGAGCCTTACCAGGACCTCTTCGCGAAAAAACTCTCGATGCCATTCTCGGCGAGTGGACCCGCCGAGATCCAGCTGGAGCCGCCAGCTGGCTGATCGGTCAACCTGGGGACGTCCAGTGGGCCCTCATCGCAAAATTAGCCGCCGATTGGGTCAGAAAAGACCCCTCCGCCGCCCTCTCCTGGGGATTAGGCCAATCCACCGAAATCAGCCTTGGCTCGAAATTGGCAGTCGGTCCTATTCAACGGAAGTTTTTTGAGGCGGCCTTAGGCACCTTGATCGGAACCGATCCACAAGGTGCCGCCAACTGGCTGGCCAGTCCCACGGGACAACCTTTCTTTACCAGCCGCATCGGTTCAGTCGCGGGACGCTGGACCTCGATGGATCCACAAGAAGCTGTCAACTGGTCTCTCTCCCTACCAAAAGAATCGGACCGCAATTCCGCCATCAGCGCAGTCGCAGGAACCTGGGCTCGAACTGATCCAGAAGCCGCAGGTCAGTGGGTCCGAAGTTTGAATAATCCATCCCTGCACGACACCGCTCTCAACTCCTACTGCGGCTCTCTCTCACCTTACGATGCAGCGTCTGCTGCCCAATGGGCGGTAGAAATCACCAGCCCCAATCTCAGAAATGGTGCCATGGAATCAGCTATTAATCGCTGGATGCAGTACGATCCCGCTGCTGCTCGCCAATTTATTCTCAGCACCCCTGCACTGGATCAAGCCATCAAGCAAAGACTTTTACGCTAAGAGAACCGATTTTTGCACCCTACGACTCATCTTTGATTCCATGGCATCTTTGCCAAAAGCATTCCCATCCCACACCAATCGGTTACTCCTGCAAAAATCAAACCCGCCCCGACAAAGCCGCTAAGAAAAAACCAAAGCGGATCGACCCATGAACCCAGCACTACTCCAAGTAGTGCCATAGATCCCGCCCCGATCCTCACCTGACGCTCGATCGAAATCACTCCTTTACCCCTCACCACAGACAAACCAGCCGCTTCCCAAGCTTGGGTGCCACCCTCGACCACGAGACAGTGGGGAATACCCTCAGCCAGAAACTTCTCCGCCGCCCTCCTTGCTCGCGTCCCACCCGCACAAAGAAATACCGCAGGAGATT
>CANESK010000008.1 GCA_947441075.1 Verrucomicrobia subdivision 6 bacterium | reverse complement strand
TAATCTTTCCGCTGGAGCGCCCATTTCGTTGACCTGGAACGTTGCTAATACAACAGTGGCGCCAATCAGCTGTGCCAACGTCGAAATCACCTACTCCACCGATGGTGGGAACAATTTCCCCGTTGTTTTGGCTTCCAGTGTACCCAATACTGGAAGCGCCATTGTCACCATTCCAAGCGTTCCTTCAAACGCGACCAGCCAGGGAAGGTTTAAAATTGAGGCTGTAGGCAACATCTTTTTTGATATTTCGGATGTTAATTTCGTGGTGACGGCGGTATCGGCAGTGCCCACAATAGGTTCGTTTTATCCCACAAGTGGATTTTCCAACACTCGCGTCATATTGACAGGAACGGACTTTTCTTCGGCTTCAGCCGTTACCTTTAATGGTGTCCCGGCGATTTTTACCATTGATTCGAACAGCCAAATCACCGCCAAGGTGCCAAGCAATGCCGGGACCGGAACGATCCGAGTTCAAAATTCTGTTGGGTGGGCATCTTCTGCTAATCCCTTCACCGTTAACTCAGGACCTCCTGCCCCAGAGATTCTAAGTTTCAGCCCGACCTTGGGTATCGGGGGTAGTAACGTGACGGTTAGTGGTTCCGGATTTATCAACGTGCTTTCTGTCAGCCTCGCGGGAGCCAATGCATCTTTCACCGTCGATTCCCTAGGTCAAATCACAGTCACGGTGCCCAACGGGTCCAATTCTGGACCCATTTCCGTCACTACCACCAGCGGAACGTCTGCCAGTAACGGCTCCTTCACCGTCCTTCAGGGTACAGGCGCACCAGTTCTTTCCGTCATTAATCCCTCGAACGGTACCCCTGGATCGCTTGTTACCATTAGCGGAAACAACTTTTATGAAATCAGCTCCGTTCTTTTTAACGGGCAAAGTGCAGGTTTCACCGTCGATTCCCCTACCCAAATCACCACCACGGTGCCGGGGACCGCGACAAGTGGTAAGATTTCGGTGACCAACTCATTTGGGACGGGAACGAGTGCCACCGACTTTGTGGTTGTGCCAATTGTGCTAAGTGAGGATTTCGCGGCCCTGACTTCTGGGGATAATACATCGACGGCCAATCAATCGACTGTATGGCCAGGAGACGCTTTGTTTACGACCGTCGTGAAGGCGTATGAGGCTGGTGGGGCGGTAAAACTCGGTACTGGCAAGCTTACTGGTTCAATCACAAGCAAGGCCTTGGATCTAAGCGGGGGAGCGTTCGACGTGAGTTTTGACGTCAAAGGATGGACGGCGGTTGAAGGGCAAATCACCGTAACCGCAACTGGGCAAACGGCTCAAATGGTGACTTATACCAGCGTGATGAGTGGAAGTTTTGAGACCAAAGTCGTGCGTTTTTCCGCTGGAACGGCGGCCACCACGATTACTTTGGCCACCACGGCCAAGCGTGCTTTCTTGGACAACATCATTGTGACGAAGGCGTCTTCAAGCGTGACGGCACCCGTGATCGGCAGTTCCTTGGCACAATCGGGGACAGTGGGTAGCGCATTTAATTATCAGATCGCGGCTTCCAGCAGTCCGGTATCTTATGGAGCAACAGGGTTGCCTGGGGGACTTGGCATCAACACATCGACGGGAGCAATCACAGGAACACCGACAGGGGCGGGGACATCTAACGTGACGATATCTGCAACGAACAGTGCGGGTACCGGCTCGGCTACGCTGGTGATTACAGTGAATTCTTCAGCCTCAGCGCCGGTGATCAGCAGTTCTCTTGCACAGTCGGGCACGGTGGGCACGGTGTTTAGTTATCAGATCACAGCTTCCGGGATTCCCACCTCTTATGGGGCAACAGTTTTGCCTGGAGGGCTGATCCTTAACACAGGTAATGGAGCAATCACAGGAACTCCCACAACGGCAGGGACTTTCAATGTTTCAATTTCCGCAACGAACAGTTCGGAAACGGGAACGGCCACGCTGGTGATTACGGTAAGTCCGAGTGGAGGTGGGGGAGGGTCTAGCGGATTGATTGCAGGATGGGATTTCCAGACCACCACAACCGGAGGAACGATTATAACTGCATCTCCGAATTCCCCGCTGTCTTACGCCGCAAATTTTGGAACGGGTACAATTTATCTGGATGGTTCCAACGGTTCATCAACCTGGACATCTTTAGTGACCAATCCAGAAGTTACGAGTTTCACGGGAACAGCGGTTAATGCAGGAACTGGGTTTTCCACTACAATAACGTCTCCAGCTTGTCTGGCTCTGGCCAACAACTCTGCGAATGGAAAGACAGTTATTTTTAAGTTCAGCATGTCGGGCCGAAAGGATTTGGTTGTTTCCTATGCAACGCAGAGATCTGGAACAGGGTTTACTACGCATCTTTGGGAAACAAGCCCAGATGGATCTAACTGGACCGCAGCAGAAACCAAAACAATCACGGCAACTTCTTTCGCTGCAACAACCCTCACAACAATCACCAGCTTTGATAATGCCTCAACTGGATATCTTCGTCTTACGGTAACAGGGGCAACTGCAACAGCGGGAAACAATCGTTTAGATAATATCCAGCTTAATGCGACTGGAGCAGCGACGACACCCACAGTCAGCGTAAGTGGAACGCTGTCGGCAGTGAACACCACCTACGGAACTGCATCCACTGCACCGACCAGCTTCACGGCTTCTGGTTTAAATCTGACTGAGGGGATTCTGATTAATGCGCCCTTGGGTTATGAAATTTCCCAGACGGCGGGCGGTGCTTCTGGATATTCGGCAACGCAAACAGTGGGGACTGCAGGGACAGTGGTGGCCAAGACGATTTATGTGAGGTTGATGGCTACGACTCCCGTTGGAACCTACTTTGGAAACGTCACTTGCAATAGTGCGGGATCGGCTGGAGCCACCGTAGCCACTGTGGCAAGTTCCGTGGGTAACAAGCAGCTCACGATCAGCGGTCTGGTCGGAGTGGACAAATTTTACAATGGAACCACCGCGGCCCAGCTTACGGGAACGCCAATTTATGTGGGGTTAGTCAATGGAGACGATTTAAGTGTGACAGGTGTCCCTAATGCTTCTTTTTCGGACAAAAATGTGCGCGTAGGCAAGACAGTGACGATTTCGGGCTTCACCGGTCCGAATGGAAACTACGCTGTCACACCTCCGACTGTGACTGCAAACATCAAAGCCAAAGACGTGGTGATTGTGGGATTGGATGGGTCCGATAAATCTTATGATGGAACTCAATCTGCCAGTTTGATCGGAACGCCTAGTTTACTTGGGGTAGAAGCTGTGGATCAGTTGAATGTCGTGCTTGGCGGAACTCTTATTGTTTCCTTTGTTAGTCCAAGTTCTGGATCAGCGGTGGAGTTGGTCGTTTCAGGATATGCTTTGACGGGTACGGAGGCGCCCAACTACCAGCTCATCCAACCGCTAGGATTGGCCGCCAATATCTTTCCTAAGCCAGCAACGATCCGAGCGAATGATCAAAGTAAATCCTTTGGTGTGTCCCTCAACATGGGGCCAGGACAAACCCATTTTACGTTCGACGGGTTAGTTCCCGGAGAGAGGATTGGTACAGTGACCTTCACCGCTGATGGAGGCACGGCGAGCGACGCAATTCCCGGAAACTATCTGATTACCCCGTCTGAGCCCGCCGCCCCCCGTACCATTCCGGTGAATCTTTTCCAAGCGCGCAACTATGACTTCACCTTTTTGAAGGGAACCCTGACGGTGACGGCTGCGGTGGGGCCGACATTTGCAGAGTGGGCTGGCGAGGGAGTGGTAATGACGCCTGAGCTTCTGATGAAGTACGCGATTGGTGGTGCGGCGAGTTCGTTGGCCCCTGGGGAGCGGCCCGAGACAAAATTGGAAGGAACAGTCCTCAGCCTAACGGCGATTGTGCGTAAGGACGCCACTCTGACGATCACCGGACAGGCGGTGACGAACTTGGGGGATTACGGGACGCCGAACTCGATCGTGCCAGTGGTTGGGTCTGCTGTCGGAGTGAGTCAAGACGGAGTGCCAGCCGGTTGTGAGAGGCAGAAGTTTACGATGGATGCTGGATCTGCGCGGCAGGCGTTTCTACGGATGAGCGTGACGAAGTAGCGATTCAATCTGTGTGAGAATAGCTTTAGCGGGGGCGGGTGGGGCAGGTGGCGCCTTCGTGCCATTTACTATCGAGGGTGATGGTTTTGGGGGTGGTGGGTACGCCACGTCGGTTTTGATTGATTTCTTCAACGAGGAGATCGACTGCGGCAGAGCCGATTTCCTCGGGTTGCTGGTTGGGCCCGCTGATTTCTCCTTTTTCGGGAGTCCAGTTTAAGTGGATGAAAGAAATATCCTCAGGCACGCGCCAGCCGTTGGTGCGAAGCCAAGTGAGGACGGGGCCATGGTTAGCGATGACGGCATCAGGCTTTTCTTTTCTGACCCAGGCGACAAAGGCAACTTCATCAAGTTGATCGACGATCAGGGGGGTGATTTTGGTTTCTTGGGGATGAATGGATTGCCAACCGAGGTAGCCTGCTAGCCATCGTGCTCCGACTTTTTCGTTGACGAATTTTGGCATGGCGAGGCCGATTCGTCTGTGGCCTCGGGCGAGACACTCGTCCAAGGCAAGAAAGATGGTATGGAACTGGCTATTGGTGACCCGATGGGCAGGAACTTCGTGGAAGGTGTGGCCAAAGGCGACGGTGGAAAAGGAGTTCCACTGGAGTCCGAGCTTGGCGCCGTACTCGGGCAGGGGGGCGAGAAGGAGACCGAGAACGCCACGGTTGCTCATAAACTTCGAGAGTTCGGGTCCATAATTTTCTTTTTCGCCCATCCAATAAACCTCCATTCCGTAGCCGATGGAGAGGGCTCGGGCTTTGGCTCCGACGTGGTAGCGTAAGAAAGATGGATTTTCACGCCACCCGCGTCGGTCTGGGAACGCAGTGATAAAAGCTAAATTACAAATAAACTTACTTTTGCGGTTTGAGCGAATACTGGCCATTAAAGCGCTGACCATCGGATTGGGGACGTAACCGATCTCGTTTGAGACCTCGGCGACTCGGGCGCGCATCGCCTTCGAGATTCGTGGACTGCCGCGGAGGGCGAGGGAGACGGTGACCTTGGAAACACCGCACCGCTTGGCGATAGTTTCAAGCGTAGGAGTCACGAGTTAATGGGAACACAAACTATTCTCTTCTGCAAGTTTACTCGTAAAGCGGATAAGGGTTTGAAAGTGTTTTTGGCGGGTAGTTCAGGACAGATGAACTGGGTGGTGTTGGACCCTATTTCGCTCCGGACCCCGACGAGGTCGGGGGCGAGCTTCGAAGGGCGAGTAATATAGATTAGAACTGGACGCGGAGTGGGTAGGGGAGGAATAGTTTCGGATGGCAAAACTGGGCAAGGCGGTGGGGGAAGGATCTTTTGAGGAAAACCTCCGGCAGTTGGAGTCTTTAGTGGAGCAGATGGAATCGCCTGAGTTGCCGCTTGAGACGATTGTGGAGAAGTACGAGCGTGGAATGAAGCTCGTGGAGGCATGTGGCGAAAAACTTAAAGCGGCGGAGAAGCGCATCACCTTGTTAACCAAGAGGAAAGATGGATCGATACAGGAAAGTGAATTAGGGGAAATTGGGGAGGAGCCACACAAAAGCGTGCATGGAAAGAAGGCTGGTCGGGAAGCTCCCGATCTGCTCATCTAGCCAGCTTCCCATGGCGACCCCTCTTCTTGATAAGATCAAAGGCCCGGCTGATGTTAAGAAACTTCCCTTAGAAGATCTGCCTCGGTTGGCGGCGGAGATTCGGGAGGAGTTGATCACGGTGTTGAGTAAGACGGGTGGGCATTTAGGTCCTAATCTCGGGGTGGTGGAGTTAACCATTGCGATGCATCGGGTTTTCGAAACTCCGACAGATCATTTTATTTTCGACGTCAGCCATCAGGCTTACGTGCACAAGCTGCTCACGGGTCGGCGAGATCGGTTTCACACCATTCGGCAGGCGGGTGGGTTAAATGGGTTCATGTTGCGGACAGAGAGTGAGCATGACTGTTTTGGAGCGGGCCATGCGGGGACGGCCCTGTCAGCGGCCTTGGGGATGGCCTCAGCACGGGATATGCGTGGAGGCAAAGAGCATGTGGTGTGTTTGGCGGGGGATGCGGCCTTCACATGCGGGATTACTTTTGAGGCGTTGAACAATGCGGCCCACCACACCAAGCGGCTGATCACGATTCTCAATGATAATAAGTGGTCGATCGACAAGAATGTTGGGGCAATCGCGGGGTACTTGAATCGGATCACTACTGATCCTCGGTTCGTGCATCTGCACGAGAGAGCGGCTCACTTTATTGAAAAGCTGGGTGGGGCTAAGGCTCTGAAGGTAGCTCGGCGGGCGGAGGAGCATGTGAAGGGGATGATTTTTCCGAGCGTGATCTTTGAAGAGCTCGGGGTGACCTACTACGGTCCAGTCGACGGCCATGATATTGGCAGTTTGATTAAGATGTTTGAGTTCCTAAAAGTTCAGAATTTTCCTGTGATCCTTCACGTGGTGACGCAAAAAGGGAAGGGATACGAGCCAGCGATGGCCAAGCAGAAGAAGTTTCACGGACTGGGACCGTATGATGCGGAAACGGGCGAAACTAAGGCGTTGGGGCAACCGACCTACAGTGAGGTTTTTGCGGATCATCTTGCCAAGATGGCAGATCACGATCCACGGATTGTGGCGATCACGGGGGCGATGCCTAACGGGACGGGGTTGGATCGGTTTCAGCCGAAGCATTTGGACCGATATTTTGATGTGGGTATTGCGGAAGAGCATGCGGTGCTCTTTGCCGCAGGGATGGCAACCAAAGGGTTTAAGCCTTTCTGTGCGATTTATTCGACCTTTCTGCAGCGGGCCTATGATCAGATCATCCACGACGTCTGTTTGCAAAATCTGCCAGTGGTGTTTTGTATGGATCGAGGGGGCCTTTCGGGTGATGACGGCCCGACCCATCACGGTCTTTTCGATATTTCGTACCTACGGGGGGTGCCCAACTTAATTCATATGTCCCCCAAGGATGAGGATGAGTTCGTTGATATGCTCTATACAGCCAGTTTGCATGCGGGTCCTGTGGCGATCCGGTACCCTCGGGGAACGGGTCCAAATGTGGCGATCAAGAAGAGCCCAGTAGCCTTAGCGATCGGTAAAGCGGAGGTGATCCGGCACGGGCAAAAGGTGGTGATCTGGTCCTATGGGCAGATGTTGCCGATGGCAATGCAGCTGGCGGATGAGCTGAAGAAAGAAGAGGGGATCGAGGCGGCAGTGATCAATGCACGGTTCGCTAAGCCGATCGATACCGCCTTACTGGAACTTTTTGCGCAGAGTGCCGACGTAGTGGTCACCTTCGAAGATCACGTGATCAAGGGCGGATTCGGCAGTGGAATTCTGGAAGAACTTTCGAACAAGGGAATGACGACCCCGGTTGTACGGATCGGCTGGCCTGATGAATTTATCGATCACGGCAAGCCAGATGATCTGCGGATGCGATATGGATTGAGCGTGAAGGCAGCGAAAGAAAAGCTTCAGCCCCATCTTGCACGTATGAAGGGTTCGGCCCGTAGGGTGCAACCTGTAGCTGCCTGATCCCCGTGCGGATCTCAGCTCTACTTCTTTTTTAAATGAAAATTGTCTTAGCTTATTCGGGAGGCCTAGATACTTCCGTCTTGGTGGCTTGGCTGAAGGAAACGTATCAGGCGGAGATTATTGCCTTTTGCGCTAACCTTGGTCAGGCAGAGGAGTTAAAGGGGTTAAGCGCGAAGGCTAAGAGATCAGGGGCGAGCAAGATTTACATCGATGATTTGCAAGAGGAGTTTGCTCGAGATTTCATTTTTCCGATGATGCGGGCGGGGGCGATTTACGAGGGACAGTATTTATTGGGAACATCGATTGCTCGGCCTCTAATTGCCAAGCGCATGGCGGAGATTGCGAGGAAAGAGAAAGCGCAGGCCATAGCGCACGGGGCGACAGGCAAAGGAAATGATCAGGTGCGGTTTGAGCTGACGGCAGCGGCCTTGGCTCCTGGGTTGGAGGTGATTGCGCCTTGGCGGGATGAGCGTTTTCGGAAGAGATTTCCTGGGCGGGCGGAAATGATTCGATATTGTGAACAGAGAAGGATTCCGGTGCAGGCAACGGCGAAGAAGCCGTATTCGATGGATCGCAACCTTCTGCATATTTCCTATGAGGCGGGAATATTAGAGGATCCGTGGCTGGACGCTTTTGCTCCTGGGAACAAGAAGATGTTTACTCTTTCAGTAGCGCCAGAGGACGCACCGAATCGGCCTGAGTATATGACTCTCGAGTTCCGGAAAGGGGACTGCGTGGCGGTGAATGGGAAGAAGCTTTCGCCCTTGGGGGTAATGCAGAAGCTGAATCAGCTAGGGGGAAAACATGGGGTAGGGCGGGTGGATGTGGTGGAGAATCGGTTTGTGGGAATGAAGAGCCGGGGGGTGTACGAGACGCCTGGGGGAACGATTTTGCATTTTGCCCATCGGCAGATCGAAAGTTTGACGATGGATCGGGAGGTGATGCATTTACGGGACAGCCTGATTCCGAAGTACAGCGAGCTGGTTTATTATGGTTTCTGGTTTGCGCCTGAGCGACTGGCTTTGCAGGTCTTGGTGGAGGAGAGTCAGAAGAACGTATCGGGAACGGTGCGGGTGAAATTATATAAGGGCGGAGTTTATGTGGCGGGAAGGAAATCGCGGTTGAGTTTGTACCATCCACAGATTGCCACGATGGAGGCGGATCCGACACGGGCGTACAATCAGGATGATGCGACGGGTTTTATTCGTTTGAATGGTCTGAGGTTGAAAGTCGCGGCTCAAACAAAGAAAAGCTAGTCTTAGCAATCATTCCCCGCAGTTGCGGCCCCGACGCCGGTCGGGGTAGAGACGCAGAGCAGTTACGCGTGGTTGAGGGAGAGGCAGAGATCGGCAAGCCGGAGGGATGCGTCGGGTTTAGAGGCAGCGGCGAGGCGGGATTTCCACTCTTTCCAGCCTTTACCGTTGTCGGCGAGTGCTTGTTGGATGACGCGGACGGCGGTTGGACCGTCAGGGGTGAGTTGGGCGACTCCGATTTCTTTGAGAAGGGCAAAGTTCCCCTCTTCTTGGCCAGGGACGACTTGGGTGACGAGGAAAGGGGTGCGGGAGGAGATGGTTTCTTGAGTTAAGGCGCCACCTGCTTTGCCGATGACGAAGTGTTGTCGTGCGAGAATGCTTGGCATTTCTTTGGTCCAGCCAAGGAGTTGGACGTTTTTGCGGGAGGAACCGAGAAAGGCGGTGATGCGGGCGGCTACCTTAGGGTCGCGACCTGTGCCGATGGTAATTTCCCAGTTGGGTTGATCGGCGAGGGTGGCGGCGAGCTGGGGTCCACCGTGGAGGCCTGAGCTGAGGAGGTAAAGGATTCGGGGTGACTCACCAGGGAGTTCGTCGCCTGAGTGGGCCTCAGGCAGGGCAAAGCGTGGATCGACGGGAAATCCGACGGGGCGAATCTTTTCCATGGGGATTCCGAGGGCGTGGAGAGATTGAGCGGTGGGTTGGTTGGGAACGATCCAGAGGTCGGCTTGGGCGGAGGACCAGAGACGGTGGACGGAGATGGAGTCGGTAACGACGGTAATAAGTTGGAAAGAGGTGCGCAGTTCCTTGGGGAGACGGGCGATCAGGTGGGCGTAGACGGGAAAGGTGAGAACGATAACGCGGGGACGGAGGGTTTCGATGATTTGGCGGAGGCGAAGGTAAGCGGGTTGATTAACGAAGAGGGTATTTTCAATGAGGGGCAGGTGGTGGCAGGCGACGTAGAAAAGATTCCAGAAATGAGGGTAGCGATTGATGAGTGTGAGGTAGAGGCGACGGAAAAAATCGTTAAGTTTAGGACGAGACTCGGCAAAGGGATCGGCGACATGGGCAGCACCTCCGCGTAGGCGGATGGCGGAGGCGAGTCCTTGGGCAGCGGCATTATGACCATCGCCAAAAGCAGCGGTGAGAATGAGGACGGGAAGAGGATTCACATCAGGCCATCCCGTTCTAGTTCGTCGAGACGACGATCATCTGATTGGTCCACGATTTCGGTAATGCCGGTAAGTTCGAGAAGGATGTCGAGGCAGAGAGCAATTTTCTCGCCAGGAAGGCCAGTGGTCTCGATGACGCGCCGACCTCGGGTGAGGTAGGCCCAGGTAAAGTCTCCGCCGAGTAGAACGCGGAACTGAAGATGGTCGGAAGGGAGAAGATCTTGGGGGGAGACAAGGGTGACGGTGCTATTACCTGCTTGGGCGCCAGGGATGACTTGTTCGACCCGTTCAAAGCGATCGAGCCAAGATTGCAGGATAAGACGGATGGTGGCATCGGTGTGGGGCTCAGAAAATATGGCGACATACCCGCGAGAGATCATGGGCGAAGATTAACGAAAGAGGGGAGAATTTAAAAGAGGAAGTGAGAGGTGATTATCGGGCTTCGCGTGGGAGGGAGTCGAAGCGAGTGAAGCGAGGTTGGAAAAGGAGGCGGATGCGATCGCAGGGGCCATTGCGCTGTTTGGCAATATTGAGTTTGCACGGGATGCCCCGAACGTTGGCCGCGATTGGTCGGGGTTCGCCGTCTTCGCTTGGAGGATTATTTTCAGATTCGTCGGCGGCTGATTCGCGGCTGAGAAGCATGACGACGTCGGCGTCTTGTTCGATGGAACCTGATTCCCGGAGATGGTGAAGGGCGGGCTCAGCGTTGGATTCCTCGGGCTTACGGTTGAGCTGGGCGAGGACAATGACGGGAATATTGAGCTCCATGGCGAGTGCTTTGAGGCCACGCGAGATTTCAGAAACTTCGACTTGGCGGTTATCTTTGGCGCGACTGGTGCCAGAGGTGAGAAGCTGGAGGTAATCGATGATAAGGATTTCGATATTATACTGTTTTTTGAGGCGGCGGGCGCGGGCACGGAGTTGGCCGATGGTGAGAAGGCTGGATTCGTCGAGGAAGAGGGGAAGCTCACAGATTTCGGCGGCGACGCCCCGCAAGGCGGTGATTTGGCTTTCGTTGAGTTCGCCGCGTCGAATCTGTTCGGAGTCGAGGCTGGCGTGGGAGGAAAGCAGTCGAAACATGAGTTGCTGAGCGGACATTTCAAGTGTGAAGAAGGCGACAGGATAGCCAGGTCGGGTGAAGGTCTCTTTCTCGAAGTTCCAGCGGTCGCGGAGGATATGGCGAGCCATGCTAAGGGCGAGGGCGGTTTTGCCGACGCCTGGACGGGCGGCGATAACGATCATTTCGCCACCTTTGAAGCCGGTGGTGAGTTGATCGAGTTCATCGAAACCTGAAGGAATTCCGCTGTAGTGGCCTTTGCCTTTAATGAGTTTCTCGATGAGTTCGATGGCTTTGGGGGTAACTTCGGCGGCGCGGAGGACTCCTTGGGTTTCGCGGCGACCGCGGATTTCGAGAATATCGCGTTCGGCTTCGTCGAGGATGGTTTGAACTTCGTGGGGGCGCTCATGGGCCCCGACGACGATTTGGGCACAAGCTTGTTGGAGCTCGCGAAGGAGGCTTTTGTCGCGTACTTGGGTGAGGTGGGTACTGGCGGTGAAGACGCTGATGACGCCTGCGGCGAGATCGCTGATGAGGGAGGCTCCGCCAGCAGAGTCGGCGAGTTTACGATCGTTTAACCAAGCGAGGAGAGTGGAGGGATCGATGGCTTGGCTGGACTCGTGCATTTGGATAATGCCACGGAAAAGAACCTGGTGGGCGGGGTGGAAGAAATCTTCTTCGCGGAGACCTTGTTCTCGGGCGATATCGATAACGTGTTCGGGGTCGGCGAGCATGGCGCCGAGGAGGGAGCGTTCGGCTTCGAGATTATGATGGACGGGAAGCCCGTCGATGGTGATGGGGGCGGGCGGTTCGCGACGTCCCCAAGGACGAGTGGGTTGGGCTTCAGCAATCACAGGACGTTATAATTCCTTTGTGGCGTTGGCACGGCAAGGGTTGGGCAAAAGTTGTTAAAGAATATGTTGGGGAAAAGATGGATAAGAGTTAATAAGTTTAGGGATCCAAGCGTGCGTTGAGACGCGTGAAAGGCAGGGTAAAAGCTGATGCGAATTATTTTGGCTTCGACTTCTCCTCGTAGGGCAGATCTTTTGCGTGAATCGGGAGTTAATTATCAGGTAGTCAAGCCTGAGGTAGAGGAGTGGGTGGCGGCGGATTTCCCTGAGATGGCGCCAGGAGATTTAGCGCGTGGCAATGCGATGCTGAAGGCGAAGGAGGTGGCGGGGCGGTATCCGAAGAAGCCAGTGCTGGCGGCGGATACTTTGGTAGCTTGTGAGAGTCGGATTTTAGGAAAACCTGCGAATGAGAGGGGAGCGAAGGAGATGTTGGGCTGGTTAAGTGGACGAACTCATGAGGTGATTACGGCGGTCATTTTTATTTTACCGCAGGGGAAGAAGTTGCGTGAGGCGGTGGTACGGACTCGGGTTAAGTTTCGGGAATTAAGTGAAGAATCGATTTCGAGCTATTTACGGGAGGTGGAGGTGATGGATAAAGCGGGGGCTTATGCGTTACAAGATGGGGGGGATCAGTTAGTGGAGTGGGTGGAGGGGTCTCGGAGTAATGTAATCGGTTTACCGATGGAAATTGTTTTGCCGTGGTGTGAAGAGTGGGGGGAGGAGGTTTAGAGGTTCTTTTCGATGGCGGCTCGGACGTCGTTCGGTTTTATAGGGCTACGGAAGCGGGCGAGAATTTTTCCGTGAGAGTCGAGGAGGACGGTGTAGGGGATGGTTTCCATGGGTTCGATGAGGTCGAGGGTTTTGGGGCCTGGAAGAACGAGTGGGTAGCGGATGCCATGGCGTTCGGCAAAAATGAGGAGGCTAGCGGCTGGGGCATCGTCGAGGCAGACCCCGATAAGAATAAGCCCTTGGGAGGAGTATTTTTCATCGAGGGAGGCTAGTTCGGGAAGTTCTTTGGCGGTGGCAGGGCTCCAGGCGGCCCAGAGGTTGAGGAGAATAAGTTTGCCGCGGAGGGTGGAGGGGTCGAAGGGCTGGCCACTGGCTAAATCGGAAAAGGTCATTTCGGGAGGGAGTTGCACAGGGGTAAGGGAGGGGGTGCAGGAGGTAAAGAGAAGGGAGGTCAGGCTAATGAGGGCAAGAAGGTGCCGAGTAGTAGGAAAAGAAAGAAAAAGCACTGGAAACCCTAGGGTGGGATTGGGAGAAGGCTCAACGTAGATCTTTGGGTGGCGCGGAGAAGTCCGGGGTGGGGGATGGAGTAGCTGGAGCAAGGGGCTTGCCTGCGCGATAGAAATCCGCATTTTAAGGATTATGAGCACAACTCTTTTCCAGCCTGGGCAGATGATTTTCCGTGAAGGGGACACGTCGCAAGAAGCCTATCGAATTCTAAAGGGGCGGGTGGAAATCAGCATCGCAGGGGAGGGGAAGTCGGTGATTTTGGCGCAGTTGGGGGAGGGAGATATTTTCGGGGAGATGGCGATGGTGGATGAAAGGCCGAGATCAGCTTCGGCTCAATGTTTAGAGGTGACGGAGTGCGAGGTGTTGACGGCAGAAAACTTTAACGAAGCGGTCTTACAGCGGCCTGAAATCCTGATTCCCTATTTGGCATCGTTCTTTGAGCGGTTGCGGACGGCGAATGACCGGTTGCGGATGGAGATGAGATTGCGTGCTCGGGCGGAGCAGCAGGTGCCAGTGGCTGGGGCGGCTGCGGTGGTGGCTCCGACGATGCGGGTGGTGGCACCAGCGACCACGGCGATTGCGCCCCCTTCCTTGGAGTTGACGCGGGTACCAGTGGCAGTGGCGGCGCCAGTGGCGGGAAGCCCAGTGGCGGTTGCACCAGTAGCTCCACCTCCTGCTGGTGGGTACCAGTCGGTAGTTTTGACGGCGGCAACGGATCACGCGAGGGCGCGGTTGCCAGAGGGGACGGTGGTGATTCAAAAATTTCCTTATCGAATTGGGCGGAAGCACGATGCGCTTGGGAAGGGCGCAACCGTATTTGCGTCAAACGATTTACCGATAGCGGATGATAAGCCGTATCAGATTTCTCGAAATCACTGTTCGATTGAGCGTGAGGGAGACAATTTCTTTGTACGGGACCGAGGAAGCTCGGTAGGGACGGTGGTGAACGACGCCCCGATTGGGCTAGCAGAGGATACTTTAACTAAGGATTTGCGAGGCGGGGAAAACGAAATTTTACTAGGGGCCGATGACAGTCCCTTTAAATTTAAAATTACCCTGAGCTAAGGAGTATTGAGAGGGTGGTTGGCAAGGTTCTCTAGGCAGGGTAGAAAGAAAAGCTGATGGAAACAGAAGATATCTCGTTCGTCTTGCGCTGCCTCTTGGCGATGGGCGGGGCGATGGCAATTGTCGGAGCGATTTTTACTTATGATTTGCTCTTGGAGTTGCCGTGGTTCGCGACTCTTTTGCTTCGTTTAGGTTTGGGTTAATTAGTGGGTGCGCTGGGCGGGGGCGGTAACTTCTTCAATTTCGTTCCTTAGGCGCCGACTAAGTTTGGGTCGGATAAATCCGTAGAGTAGATAGCCACAAAAGAGAAGGGCGAGAGAGTACTGGTAGGTTTGAACGACGAGAGCGAGAGCGGCGACGATGAGGAGAAGACGTGGCAGGGGGCGTTGGGTGCGCCAATCGATGGTTTTAAAGCTGGGGTAGCTGACTTTGCTAAACATCATGAAGCTGAGGAAAAGGAGAAGGCCTGCGAGAAGGTATTTGAAGTTACCGATGACGCGATCCGATTCGTAGTATTTCAAAAGGAGAAGAGTGACGGAAGCGACGAGACCGGCGGCGGCGGGAATGGGGAATCCGCTAAAATCTTTGGAACGGGTAGGTAGTTGAGGGGTGAGGGCGAGGACGTTGAAGCGAGCGAGGCGCATGGCACCACAAACGAGATAGACGAAGCCGATCATCCAACCGAGGCGAGCGGGGAGTTCCGCAAGAACGATTTTAAAAACGAGGAGGGCGGGGGCGATGCCGAAGGAGATAATGTCGGCGAGGGAATCGAATTCGCGGCCGAAGGCACTTTCGTGGCCTCCGAGGCGAGCAAGGCGACCGTCAAGAATATCAAAGATGAAGGCTCCGAGAATCCAGAGGAGGCTGGTTTCGTAGGGTTGGATCCAGTCGCTTTCGGCAGAGGCTTGAAGGAGGCTGCCTTGAATAATCTGGAGGACGGCCATGAAACCGCAGAAGAGATTTCCAGCGGTCATAATACTCGGAAGCAGGTAAGCCACGCCGCGGCGGGCGGGGAGGGGTGGTTTGGGTTTTAAGCGGGCCATTGGGCGAGGATAGTTTCTCCGCCGACCACGCGTTGGCCGGGTTTGACGTGGATGGAGCAGGTGGCGGGAACGTAGAGGTCGGTGCGGGAGCCGAAGCGAATCATGCCGAAACGTTCGCTTGTTTGGACGGAATCTCCTGATTTTTTCCAGCCGACGATGCGACGGGCGATGAGGCCAGCGATTTGGCGGACGAGGATGGGTCCTCGGGTGGTGCGGAGGAGCCAAGTTTGGTTCTCGTTACGGATATCGACCTCGAGGTGGCGTGCGTCGAGGAATTCGCCAGCGGAGTAGTGGGTTTTTTCGATGGTGGCGGTGAAGGGGGCGCGGTTGACGTGGACGTCGAGGACGGAGAGGAAGATGCCGACGCGACGGAACTGACCGAGGCCGAAGCAGGGGTCCTCGGCTTGGTCGACGCAGATTACTTTACCATCGGCTGGGCTGACGAGGGCAAGGGGGTTGGCTGGGGGGGTGCGTTCGGGATCGCGGAAAAAAAGCAGGAGGCCGATGAGGAGGAGAACTCCGAAAGTGGCGGGGATCCACCAAGCGAGCCAGATGCTGAGGGCACAAAAGGCGGCGGCGATAATGAGGAAGGGTCTTGCTTCACGGATGGCCATAGTTGAAAATTAGATGGTAATCTCTTGTGTTGAAAGCCGTTTACGCAGAACCCGCCTTAGAAAACTCAGATCTCCGATCGGGGAGAGCGGTGACCTATTCGCGTTCGATTACTTTAGTTTTGACCCACGACTGTCCTTGGCACTGTGGGTATTGTGGATTTCGCACTGATGGGGAGGGTTTGGTGAGTGAGGGGGAGGTAGCGCGAGTGATCGAGGAAGGGCGGGCGGGTGGGGCGCGGGAGGTTTTAATGATTTCAGGGGAGCGACCTGGGACGATGGCGCACATACAGGAGGAGTTGGGGAGGCGAGGGTATGGAGATTTTTGGAAGTTTGCGGCGGCGGTGGCGGATCGGTGTGGGGAGGCGGGGCTCTTTCCTCATGGAAATTTTGGCAGGATGAGGGAAGAGGAGTTGAGAGATTTGCGGCCTCACTTTGTTTCAATGGGGATGATGCTGGAAAGTGTGGAGGACGAGATTCGGTTGGCGCCGGAAAAGAAGGTGGCTGGGCGGATTGCGGGGATTGAGGCGGCGGGACGGGCGAAGGTGCCTTTCACGAGTGGAATTCTGGTGGGTTGGGGAGAGAGTCAGGATTCGCGATTGCGGTCTTTGCGGACGTTAGCGGAATTGCAGGAGAGGTATGGGCATCTGCAAGAGATTTTGATCCAGCGGTACGTGCCGAACGAGGGGTCGCGTTGGCCAGCGGGGGTGGCGCCGACTCTAGAGGAATATATCGAGATGATGAGTTGCTGGAGGGATTGGGCGCCCGAGGTGGCGATACAGATTCCGCCTAATTTAGAACCAAGGTGGTTAGAGATGGTGGAAGAGTTGGATGATCTAGGTGGAATTTCGTGGGCGAAAGATGAGGTAAATCCGACGCGTCCGTGGGAAGAACTGGAGAGATATCGCGAGGGGTGTGCGAGGGCGGGGCGAGAGTTGGTCGAGCGGCTACCGGTCTATAAATCTCATGCGACCTCGGAGTGGTTAGACCCGATTTGGCAGAAGAGAGTCGGACATTTTATTTCAGGAGGAGAGCGATGAAGAATCCGTGGATGATGAAGGGTCCTGAGTTGAGAGAGGAGGCGTTGGTGCAGACGCGGAGGCAGCATGGGCGGGTGGTGACGTACGTGGTAAATCGCAACGCGAATTTTTCTCGGATTTGCTCGGTGGGATGTTCTTTTTGTGGGTTTGGAAAAAGACCGGGAACGTTGGGGGCGACCTCGGATACGATCGACGAGGTAGTGGGCAGGGTGGGGCAGACTCCGTGGGTAACCGAAATTTGTTTGCAGGGGGGAATTGATCCTGGGTTAACGCCTGAATATTATTTTGATTTAGTTCGGGCATTGCGGGAGGCCTTTCCGAAAATGCATCTGCACGCCTTTTCTCCAATGGAGATTGATTCGCTCTGTGAGAAGGCGGGATGTGAGCCTGAGGAAATGGTGGCCAAATTAAGGGGAGCGGGGGTGGGCAGTATTCCGGGAACGGCGGCGGAGATCTTGGTGGACGAGGTTCGGCGCAAAATCTCCCGCAATAAGTTGCCCGTAGCGCGCTGGGTACAGATTGTGCGGGCGGCTCACCGGGCTGGTTTACGGTCGAGTGCGACGGTGATGTTTGGACATGTGGAGAGCTGGGAGGACATTCGGGCGCACTTCGCGGTCTTGCGTTTGTTGCAGGAGGAAACGGGAGGATTCACCGAGTTAGTCCCATTGGCTTTTGTTCCCTACCAGAACCGACTGGGGGCGATTTTGGCTCGGAGAGTGGGGGGAATACGGGTTTTGGAAGAGAGAATTCGGAGGCGGGCTCGGCGGCTTTATCCGTTGGCGCGTATGGTCTTAGGAGATGTGATCCCTAATTTACAAACGAGTTGGGTTAAGCTTGGAGTGGAGGGAGCGGTGGAGTCCTTGAGTTGGGGTTGCAATGATTTTGGCGGGACGCTTTATGAGGAATCGATCACAAGGGCGAGTGGGGGGAAGCATGGGGAAAGGTTGGAACCTGAGGTGATCGAGGCGGCGATTACTGGGGCAGGATATGACTCACGGCAAAGAACGACCCTTTATAGCAGAGCTGAAAATCGCATTTCCCTCGTAAAAAAGAGTTGTCAGCCGACTACAGGTGGGCATCTTGCCCTCTGAATCGTTAACTAAACCCAAACCAAGGAGAATCAAGTACTATGGCAAAGAAACCGAATGCAGCGTTTATGAAACCCGTCCAACCGGACGCCATCCTGGCCGCGATCATTGGAAGCAAGCCGCTTCCCCGCACCGAGATGACCAAGAAATTGTGGGCCTACATCAAGAAGAATGGGCTCCAAGACAAAAAGAATCGCCGCAACATTAATGCGGATCATTTGTTCAAGCCCCTTTTTGGTGGCAAGAGCATGGCGAACATGTTTGAGCTGACGAAGTACGCCAGCAAACACGTTAAGTAATTTTTTTCGCCCTCGGGATTCTTCCTGAGGGCAGGGAAAAACAATTTACCCCGTCGTGGAAATAATCCGCGACGGGGTATTTTTTTGCTAGTCGATCGTCAGATGAGTCGTTAGTGTTTTCAGCTATGGATATTACAAAACTCACCGCAAAAGAATTCGGCCGTATTGTTAAATTGCTCCGCCGAAAAGAAAGTCTGGAAAAGAAACTAGGTCAACTGGAGCGTTCCGTGGCCAAGGTCGTTGGGGCAGGAGCCTCGGCGGTGGCCCGAGGAGCGAACCGAATTGCGCGGGGCCGGCCCGCGAAAAGGGGTCGGAAGGCGGGTCGTTCAACAGTTAGAAAATTCAGCCGTCGCGGGGGCTTGCGCAAGGTGATTTTGGCGCAACTAACTCGAGCGGGAAAGACTGGCCTGAAAATTAAGGATTTGGCAGGAAAAATGAATATTCAACGTCAGCGGTTGGATACTTGGTTTTACCAGAATCTGAAGAAGATTCGTGGACTGCGTAAGGTCGGACCAGGTCACTACCATCTTAAAGGGTAGAACTCGGACGAGGTAGGATTCGAACCTACGAACGCCTTACGACGTTTGCGGTTTTCAAGACCGCCGCATTCGACCGCTCTGCCACTCGTCCTAGACAAATCAAAGTAGACGAAATTTGTGTTTAAGGCGAGTCCACCCCTTGGGTGCCCTAGGTTGTTGGTGGTGGGGGCAGGGTATTTGGGTCGAGAAATTGGGAGGATGGCGCAAGCAGGGGGATGGGAGGTATGGCCTGTTGTAAGAACGGATGAGTCGGCGGATAAGTTGCGGGTAAAATTTCCGAAGGTGGCGGCGGCGGATGCGGTGGGTGAGAAATTTTGGAAGGGGCTTTTGGGGTGTTGGGATGGACTGATTTTTGCCTTGGCGCCATCACGGAAGGTGGGTGGGAGTGAGTTTGAGGCAATCCATCGGGAAGGGGCGGTGCGAGCGGCGGCATGGGGGAAGGCGAGAGGGTTGCCGATGGTTTATCTTTCATCGACCTCGGTTTATGCGGAGGCGGGCGGTGGTTGGGTGGACGAAACCTCGGCGGTGGCGGAGGATGATTCTCGGGCAATGGCGATGGTCACGGCGGAAAGGGCGACTTTGAGGGCGGGTGGAACGGTTGTGCGCTGTGCAGGAATTTATGGGCCGGGAAGGCAGATTCGACCCAACGCGGGCGGTCCGGAACGGTGGTTGAATGTGATTGAGGTAGAGGATGCGGCGCGAGCGGTGGGGGCGGTCTTGGGAAATGGCGGTGAAATTTTCAATGTTTGTGAGGATGAGGCGCTACCGAGGGGCGAGGCGGGAGGAGTGTGGGCGGAAGACTCGGTGCGATCGCGAAGGAGTAAGCGGGTACGAAACCAAAAGTTAAAAGAGATAGGATGGAATCCGATGTGCGCAGCGGGGAGAAGCAAAAACTAAAGGTTCCACCCTCCGGAGATGACCAGATTCGTGCCAGTGACTTGGGCTGCCTCTGAAGAAAGAAGATAGCGCAAGGCGGCGGCAACTTCGGTGAAGCGAACGGCCCGACCTGAGGGAAGAGTGCGGAGGGGAGGGAGGTCGACGCTATTTTCCAAGTAGCCAGGGGAGATAAGATTGACGGTGATGTGGCTACGAATGAGTTGAGCGGCGAAAGAGCGGGTTAAAAGAGTGACACCAGTTTTTCCGACGTGATAGCCAGGGGCGAGGCGTCGAGCGGAGAGGCGGTCGGCGGCGGCATCGCCGAGATTGATGATACGGCCACCTTTTTTTGGAAAGAGAGGTAGAGCGGCTCGGGTGAGTAGAAAAACTGCGGTAGCGGTGCTGTGGAGGCCAGCGAACCAGTCGGCAGGTGGAGTGCGGAGGAGTGGGGTGGGGCGATAGGTTCCAGCGTTGTTAAGGAGAAGATCTAGGCGCCCGAATCTTTGGTGGACTCGGCGGATGAGGCGATCGACTTGGGTTGGGATGGAAAGGTCGGCGCGGACGACTTCGGTGGGGGTGCCATGCTGGCGAAGTTGGCGGGCCAAGCGGAGAGTGGCGGAAGCGCCGCTTCGATGGTGAAGGACGATGGCGTAGCCCATTTGGGCGAGGGTGCGGGCGAGAAAGGCGCCGAGGCCGCCTGCGGAGCCGGTGATAAGAGCGACGGGTTGAGGAGGTTGTTTCTTTTTCATGAAAGAATCCCGAGGGTACGAGCAACGGCACGGACTTTAGGAATTTCGTGGGTACGCAAGAGGTCGGTTTTACCTAGGAGGGCAAGAACAGCAAAGAGGGATTCGGCGGAGCGGACTTCGTCCTGAAAGAACTCGAAAGCGTGGGGTAGGGCGTGGCAGACGGGCCAACCGAGAGTCCGAAGGCGAAAGCTGTGAAGAAAAGTTTCGGCTTGGTATCGGATACGGGCGGCACTGTCTTGGAGGTTGCGGTAGTAGAAGCCTAATCCAGGATCGATCCAGATGGCGTGGATGCCAGCGGCGGTGGCGCGATCGATTTCACGGCGGAAGTAGTCGAGAAGAGCGGTGGCGTGATCGGGGGAGTGGATGAAGTTGGAAACCTCGCGGGGGTTGGAGCCTTGGACGTAGCAAAGAACGATGCCAGCGCGGTGATCGGCTACGAGGCGATAGAGGTCGGTGGGAGGAGTGGTGCCAGTAAGGTTGAGGACGGCGGCACCTGCTTCGAGGCAAGAGCGAGCAACCTCGAGATGGTAAGTTTCAATGGAGAGGAGGATGCCTTCTTGGACGAGGGATTTGAGAATGGGGAGGAGGGTACGGATTTGTTGGGCGGGATCGACGCGGGTGGCGTGGGCAAGGGTGGATTCGGTACCGAGATCGATGAGGTGGGCACCTTCGGTGCGGAGGCGTCGGGCGCGGTTGAGGGCGTCCTCGGTGGTGGAGACGACACTTTCACGGTACCAGGAGTCGGGGCTGAGGTTGATGACGCCCATGAGGTGGGGGCGTTGGGAGGCGGAAAAGGAGTGGCCGTGGATTTCGAACTCAGCGACCTGGGCGGTGAGGGCGGAGGAGTGTTCTTGGGCGAGGCGGGCGAGGGATTCGAGGGAAAGCATGAGGAGGATGAGCCTAGAGAAAAAAAGGGCGAGGGGCGAGACTGGGGATGGACGGGAGGGGGGTGAGGAATCCAGAGTGTCGGGATGGCTAAGCGATTACTGACCCAGCCCGAGTTGATGGCGTGGGAAAATAAAGCGAGGCGCTGGTTTGTTTTGGGTTTGGTGGGGGTGGTGACGGGGGTGTTTGGGGTGGGGTTGATAACTTTGCACATGAGTTACGCGATGCTGAAAAAAACCGAGGTGATGCAGGAGGCGGTGCAGCGAGTGATGCGGGATGCGCGGGTGGCCGAGGTTCTGGGTAAGCCGTTGCAGTTGGGTTGGGCGGTGACGGGTCAGATTGAGGACATGCCTGAGCAAGGAACGGCGCAGTTTGATTTTTCGGTGTTGGGCTCGAAGGGGAGGGCGAAGGTGACGTTGCGGGCGGATAAAAGTCCGACAGGTCAGTGGCGATATTTACTTTTGGAAGTGAAGCCGATGGGCGGTGCGGTGATTTCTTGTGCGGACGGGGCGTCCGGCAAGAGGGGGGCAGACGAGGATTAGTGAGCGCCGGCGGCGGTGGAAGTTTCGTTTTTGGGAAGAGATTTGGCGACGGCTTCTTTATTATTGTCGACGATAGTTTCGAGCGCGAGGTCGAGCCGATCGAGACCGTGTTTCTGGATGATATTGTTGATATTGGTTAGATAGTCGGTATCGGGGCAGTAGCCTGCTGCGAGGATGCCTGAGACGAATTTGACTCCTGATTTCTCGCCGACGTATTTTTGGTAGCGCTCGTTGCCGAGGAGGAACTGGGAATAGCCTTGGAAGCCAGCGGCGAGGGTGGGGTAGGCACGGAAATCTGCGGTGGTATCTACGCCGCTATCTCGGGTGGGCATATTGAGGGCGCGTGGGCCTGTCCAGCTATCGAAGGCTTTCATCCCAAAGTAATTGTTATAGTCTTTGGCGAGGGAACTATTTCCATAGCCAGATTCGAAGATGGCCATGGCGATGACAGCGGAGGCGGGGATCCGAGTGGTGGTTTGGATGAGCATGGCTTCGGGAATAGCGCTTTCGAGAAAGCGCCGTTGGCGACCGTTGGAGGAGTCGAGGATTTTGGAGATGCGGGTGGCAAGGCCAAGAATATCGGTTGTATCGGAGCTTTGAGAGGCGATGAGGCGGGCGATGCGCAGGTCGCGCTCTTCGAGTTCGCGGTTCTGGGCTAGGCGGTTTTGGAGGGAGTTCCATTTCTCTTCAAGATAACTTTTGGAAAGGGCCGCGGAGAAGCGGGTGACGCCGATGAGGGAGACGACGGCGACACCGAAAAGGAGAAGCCAGGCAAAATTAGAGACGACAAGGGTGCCGACTAAACCGAGACGGAACTTCGGCTTTTTGGCAAATCTTTTGCTGGCGATGGCTGAGGTGAGGTCAACGATTTGAGGCATTCAGACTAGTGTAGGTGGGGATGCGGAGGCGTCAACCCATGGTAAGTTGACGGGTAGATTGTATTTAAAAAGTTATGCAATAAACTGGCTTGGAGCTACTTGCAAATTATAAAAAGGAGTAAACAGGTTAGGGTTGGTGTGGTTTAGCGGGGGGATGGTAGATGGAAGCGAGGATGGAGACGGCGAGGACGAGAAGGACGAAGCCGAGAGTCCATGGGATGGGCAGGTGGATGTAGCCTGAAATGAGCATTTTGACGCCGATAAAGGAGAGGATAACGGCGAGGCCGATATTTAGGTAGGCGAAGAGTTTGATGAGACCTGCTATGGCGAAATAGAGGGCGCGGAGGCCGAGAACGGCGAAGGCGTTGGAGGTTAGGACGATGAAAGGATCGCGGGTGATGGCGAGAATGGCGGGGATGGAATCGATGGCGAAAACAAGGTCGGTGGTGCCGAGGGCGATAAGGACAAGGAGGAGGGGGGTACCAACCCAGCGTTTGCCTTGGCGGACAAAGAAGTGGCCGTCGTGAAAATGGGGGGTGATGGGAATGAATTTGCGAGCGATCCGGACAAGAGGATTTTGGTCGGGTTGAACTTTAGCGTCGCCACCTTTGAGAAGTTTGATCCCCGTGTAAACAAGGAGGGCGCCGAAGACATAGATGAGCCACTGGAAGCGATTGATCAGAGCGATGCCGGTAAAGATGAAGAGGGCACGAAGAAAGAGAGCTCCGATGATGCCCCAGAAAAGGGCGGGGAACTGGGCTTTTTCGGGGACGGCGAAATAGGCGAGGAGAACGGCGAAGACAAAAACGTTATCCACACTGAGGGAGAGTTCGACGATGTAGCCGGTAAAGAATTCCATGGCGGGTTGGGTGCCGAGGGTGAGGGCGATGACCACACCGAAGGCCAAGGCAAGGGCGACCCAGCCGGCGGTGGCTTGGAGAGAGCGGCGAAGATCGATGGGGCGGGGGTCGCGATGGAAGAGGATCAGGTCGGTTGCGAGGAGGGCGAGGACGAGCGGTCCGAAAAGCATCCAGCCGAGATGAAGATGAGGGATTTCCACGGAGTGACTTGGTAGCAGGAAGATTCGGATCGGCCAAGAGGAAGTGAGTCGGGGCGTGACAGGAGGGGCAGGGAGAGGGCACTTTGGAGGTTATGAGTAGCCAACCGTTGAAAGGGAAGGTGGGCCTAGTCTTTGGGGTAGCGAACAAGCGAAGTATTGCTTGGGGTATCGCCAAGGCGTGGTCGGATGCGGGGGCGAAGTTAATTTTTAATTATCAGGGGGATCGCTTAAAGGAGAATGTGGAAGAGTTGGCGGCGACATTCGGGGCGGAGACCCCGGTGGCCCCTTGTGATGTGAGTCGGGATGAGGATATCGCGAAGTTTTTTGATTTTGTAAAAGGAAAGGCTCCGAAGGTTGATCTGCTGTTGCACAGCGTGGCGTTTGCGCCGAAGGAGGCTTTAGAGGGAAACTTTGTCGATACGACACGAGAAGCGTTTCGCGTGGCACACGACATTAGTGCGTACTCGTTGGTGGCGGTAAGCCGGGCGGCGGCTCCGCTGATGACAGAGGGTGGGAGTATTGTGACGATGAGTTACTACGGGGCGGTGAAAGTGGTGCCGCATTACAATGTAATGGGAGTGGCCAAGGCGGCGCTGGAGGCAAGTGTGCGATATCTGGCTTATGACTTAGGGCCAAAAAAAATCAGGGTGAATGCGATCAGCGCAGGGCCTGTGAACACCTTGGCAGCACGTGGGATTAGTGGATTTGGGGCGATGTTGGCCCACTACGAAGCGCACGCACCTTTAAAGCGGAATATCACCTTGGAGGAGTTGGGGGCAATGGGAGTATTTCTGGCGGCAGACGGATCGGCAGGGATTACGGGGCAGACGTTGTATGCCGATTCGGGCTACAGCGTGATGGGAATGTGAAGGCCGGCGCAAAGATCGCCCGGAAACTTCTGCTCTGGGACATCGACGGGACCATTCTCCATACTGGAAAAGCGGGGGAGACGGCTTTGGGTCGGGCGATGGAAAAACTGTATGGAATCAATCGAGGACTGCAGGGATTAGAGATCGCAGGCCGGACGGATAAGTGGATTGTGGAGCAGCTTCTGGGGAGGGATGAAAAACCGAACGGTCCTGAGGAGGTGGGACAGTTTCTGGATGTGTATGTGGAACTGCTGGCGGATGAGTTGCCCCGAAGGAACGGGGGATTGCATCCAGGGGTTTTGGGGATTCTTGAAGAGGCCCATCAGAGGCCAGAGTTGGTGCAAGCTTTGCTGACGGGAAACATTGAAAAAGGAGCGAGGTTGAAGTTGACGCGGTATGGGGTGAATCATTTTTTCGACTTTGGGGCTTTTGCAGATGATTCTTCGATTCGCAATGAGTTGGGTCCGCACGCAAAGCGGAGGGCAGAGGAGAAGCATGGGGAAGAGTTTTCTGCTGAAAGAATCTTTGTCATCGGGGACACGCCCCACGATGTGGCCTGTGCAAGGGCGATCGGGGCAAAGGCGATTGCGGTGGCGACAGGTTCCTTTACGAAGCGACAGTTAAAAGATTGCGGAGCGGATGCTGTCTTTACCGATTTGGCTCATCCAAAGGCTTTTTTCGATTTACTGATCTGACGGTTGCGGAGTTGGATTCGTCCTGACTTGCGATTCTTCTGCGGTTTGCCATGAAAGGAGATGGCTCATGGTCTTCTGGCTTTTTGTTTTTGGCTTGGGGTAGCACTGGGCTCGACATCTTTATTAGTTCACGGGGCGGCAACTGCAGAACAGCACCAGAAGTTGGTTGAAACCTGTCGTTGGCTCTCGAAGCAGGATTTGTCTTACGCCCAGTCGTGGCAACCCCCAGGGCATCCGTATATTATCACGATGGATTGTTCGAATACGGTACGTTTTATTGTGTGGAAAGTATTTGGGTTTGATATTCCGAGGACGGCATCGGATCAGTATCTCTATTTTAAAAAGAAGGGAAAAATTAGGTCAGTGCCGATGGAGTCGGATGGTAAAGTGGATTCGGAAAAACTGATGGCGGAGATGAGGAGTGGGGATCTGCTTTATTGGGAATGGACTTATAACGTGCCTCGGGATCCGCCGATCAGTCATGTGATGATTTATTTAGGTCGAAAAAAGGGTGGGGAGGGGATGGTAGCGGGTTCCTCGCAAAGAATGGATGGGGAGCGAGGAGGTGGGGTGGATGTGTATGCATTCGATCCGAATGCGCCCTGTGGAAACGCGAAAAACTTTTTCAACTTTGTCACCCATCGCGGTCGGTTGGTGGCCTATGCTCGCCCGACGGCGCAGGTGGGGTGGGCTGAGCGAAGGGGGCTAGAATAGAGTTGGCATGCCTTCGATAAGAAAACGGACATCGGAAAGTCGACCGGCTCGGGTGGCCGCTTCCATGAGACGTTGGGGAGGTTCGTGAAGGGGTTCGTAACTGAGGCGGTAAGTGCCAAAGTGCATTGGAACAAGGAATTTTGAGCGAAGATCGCCAAAAGCGCGGAGGGCTTGTTCGGGGGTCATATGATTCTCACCAAATTTCGGACCGTGGTAGGCCCCGATAGGCAAGAGGGCGACTTCTGGGCGAAACTTTTTCCCAATCTCACGAAACCCTGGGAAATAACCGGAATCGCCTGCGTGGTAGACGGTGCGTCCTCCCATATCGATGACATAACCCCCGTAGCCTCGGTGGTGATCGGTGACCTTGCGTGCGCCCCAGTGTTTGGCGGGTACAAAGGTGATGGCAGCTCCTGGAAAGCGAACTCGCTCCCACCAGTTGATTTCGTAGACTTTTTCGAAACCTAATCCGTGCACAAGGTCACCAACTCCAGCGGGCACGACAATGGGTTGATTGGCGGCAATCCGGCGGAGGCTGCGTCGGTTGAGGTGATCAAAATGGGCATGAGTGATGAGAACGAGGTCGATGGAGGGAAGGTGGTGGTGGGCGAGGCCAGCGTGGCGGAGGCGCCGAACGACAAGAAGCCAGTTGGCCCAGTTGGGATCGACAAGAATATTGCCATGGGGTCCTTGAATCAGAAAGGAGGCGTGGCCGATCCAGGTGATGCAGATCTTGCCTGCTTTAAGTTTAGGAAAGAGGGGAGGAAGTTGCTGGCGCGTGCCCCGCTTGCGCGAAAAAAGAGCAGGGAGGATTACATCGGTGATAAAGCGGTGCGGTGCCCGTTTCTTGTGAGCTGAAGCCCGAGGACTCAAGACAAAGAGAATGGTGGCAAATGAGGTGGGAGGCAACCTTGAGAGCAAGATTGGCTGAAAATACGAATCTGGGCATAGTGGCATGGTGATGAGTGTTCCGAGTAAAGCTACCCTGCGCGGAGAGATTCGTGGGCGACTCCTGCAGATGAGTGAAGGAGCGAGAGCGGAGGCTTCCCAGCAGATTGAGAAGCATATTTTGGCACGGATGGAGTGGCAGGTGGCGGGGGTATTAGCTCTTTTCTTGTCGTTGACCGATGAACCGCAAACAAGGGGTATTCTGAGGGCGGCTTGGGCGGCGGGTAAGAGGGTGGCTTTGCCAAAGATCGATATCCGAGAGGGATTGACCTGGTGGCAAATGTCTTCGGCTCACCTTCCAGAATCATCGAGCTTGTGGGAACCTTCTCCGGAAAAATCGGAGCGAATCGCGGTGACAGATATCGATGGTTTTCTGGTGCCAGGCCGGGCTTTCACTGCTGCGGGGGCGCGTCTGGGGCGGGGTGGGGGGCACTATGATCGGGCCTTGGGCCAGCGGAAACGGGGTTCTTGGGTCGCGGGATTATTTTTTGCAGCTCAGGAGCTGGAGCATCTCCCCCAAGAGCCACATGATATAAAACTTCCAGCGGTCGTGACCGAAAACGGGTGGAGAGATGTACGATGAGGGATAAGGAGAAACCATTCCTTGAACACATTGAGGATTTGCGTGGGGTGATTTTAAAGTGCGCCGGAGCGATTGGGGTGGGTTCGATTTTGGGAGTTCTTGGAATTGGTCGGGTGATGGAAATCTTACGATGGCCTTTGGAGCAAGCTCAGGTGGGGTCGCCGAAGGCGATGCCTGCGACGCTCTTGGCCTTGCAGGTAACCGATCCGATGACGGTGACACTGCAAATTGGTATTGGAGCAGGAATTCTTCTGACCCTGCCACTAGTACTCTTGTTTATCGGACAATATCTTTTGCCTGCGCTCGAAAGCAAAGAGAGGGGTTTGGTGCTGCCTGCGTTTACAGTGGGTGCTTTTCTTTTTTTGGCGGGAGTTTCTTTTTGTTATTTTCTGGTATTGCCTGGAGCCTTGCGTTTTTTTCAGGAATTTAATCGTTGGTTGGGCTTGGAGACGAGTTGGACGATGGCGAGTTATACTGACTTCGTCTTGCAAATGCTGGTTGGATTTGGGGTCTCTTTTGAACTTCCTCTGGTGATGGTGATTCTGGCTCGGTTGGGTATTTTACAGAAAGCGGTGGTAGCGGCGCACCGACGTCATGCGGTTGTCGCACTGGTGGTGGTCTCCGCTTGCGTAACTCCAACTTCGGATCCATTTAACTTGGCTTTAATGTTTGTTCCCCTTTACGGGCTTTTTGAGTTGGGTCTGGCGGGAATGGGATGGGCGGAAAAGCATTCGAGGGATGGTAGATGCTCTTCGACGAATCATCCTGCCTTGTGAAAAGATTGTTTCTTTGGTTGAAGATTTTCAGCAGACCGATATCTTATATCCCATAATGGACTGGAATAATCGCTCGGACAGAATACACCGTTTGAAAGAGAAGGAGAATTTTCGTACTGTGGTCATGCCCTTGGCCTATGCGGGCGGAGGGATTGCACTATTAGCACTGTTTTGGGAAGGGGTGAGCGTGATGGATGGGGGCAAGTGCACTGATGCGATCTGGGTACCAGCGGTATTCTTTTTGGCGTTGCCGATTCTCCTTAGCGGGTACCGCTGGTTGAGAGGCCACTATAATAAGCGGTTGACGGCTTAGTGTAAGAATGGTGCAGGCAGATTCGAGTCGCTTGATAAAGCGGGGGGTCTGTTTGGGGTGATAGAAAAAGCTCTGATTCGGAGATTTCCGCCCGCATTGAAATGGGGCAGGATAGTCCTCGATGCCTACGGTCTTTTTAAAAACATATGGTTGTCAGATGAATGAGCGGGACACCGAGCAGGTGGCCCGACAACTGTTCGACCGTGGATATACTCGTGCTACTTCAGAGAAAGAGGCAGACGTGATTTTGCTGAATACTTGTAGCGTGCGAGAACTGGCGGAGCAGAAGGCCTTACGGAAGATGAGTAATCTGCGGGCTTTGCGGAAGGCGAAGCCAGAGGTTGTCTTGGGTTTTCTTGGTTGCATGGCACAGCGGCGCGGGGATTCCTTGGAAAAGGATATGGCGGGTCTGGATCTGGTGGTGGGCACACAAAAGTTTCATCGGGTGGCAGATCTTGTCGATCAGGCGCGGGAAGCGCGATTGGGCGGACGGCCAAAGTTTTTTGCGGAGGTGGGGGAGGAGGAGGGTTCGGAGAAGACAATTCGAGATCACACCTTGGCACCGCAGCAGGTGACCGCTTTTGTCTCGGTGATGCAAGGCTGTGATATGCACTGTTCATTTTGTATCGTGCCGACGACACGAGGGAAGGAGAGGTCTCGGCCGATTTCCGAGATTCTCACAGAAGTGCGGGGTTTGGTGGAGCAGGGGGTAAGGGAAGTTACTTTACTGGGTCAGATCGTGAATATGTATGGGCGAAGAGATATTCCGATGGTGGAAGGCAAAAGCGCATTTGTGCAACTGCTGGAGGAGTTGGAGAGAGTCGAAGGTTTGGAGAGGATTCGTTTTACATCGCCCCATCCCCGAGGGATGAAAGCTGATTTGGTGGGATGTTATGGAAGATTAACGAAGCTATGTGAGCATTTGCATTTGCCTGTGCAATCGGGTTCGGACCGCATCTTAAAGAGGATGGGGCGTGGGTACACCGCGGCTCAGTATCGCAAAACAATTGAGGAGGTGCGAAAGGCTTGTCCTGGGGTCGGTCTGACGACTGACATTATTGTAGGGTATCCTGGGGAGACGGATGAGGATTTCATAGCCACGAGGGATTTAATGGAGGTGGTGGGATTTGATAATGGCTTTATCTTTCGGTATTCCCCGCGGGAGGGGACACGGGCGGTGAGTGAGCCGGGGGAGGAAGTTCCTGAGGCGACGAAGGAGAAGTGGAATACGGACCTACTGGAGGTGTTGGATCGGCAAGCGGCGGCGAGCGCAAAGATTCGTGTGGGGTCGCTGCAACAAATTCTGGTGGAGGGGCCGAGCAAAACGAACGCGAGTCGCCTGATGGGGCGAACTCGGCAGAACCGCTTAGTGGTTTTTGAGGGTGGTCCGCGGCATGTCGGTCAACTGCTGACTGTGCGAATCACTGAATCGACAGGGTTTACGGACTACGCGGATCCGTCCATCCTCGGTTAAGGATTTCCTAATGATCTATTCTTTTTCTCTTTCTCAAGTTGCGGTCTGGTTGGGGTTTGGCCTGATTTGTGCTCATGGCTGGGCTTTGTTCGATCTGGCGAAGACGACCGAATGGGCAAAGCGATTTCCGCGGAATGATCTCGCGGGTGGAGTTTTACTTGCGTTGGCAACGGCCTGGGCGGCTTGGCTGGCCGGGACGATCAATTTAATGGAGTACACTCGATTCCGTCCTTTATTTGTTCTGGGGGTGATTGGGCTAGGGGTATCGAGCTGGTTGTATGTCAGGGAGTTTATTGCGGTGCGTTCCTTAGGAGTACTTTGTCTTCTTGGTGCGAATGTTCTGCTGGATGCGGCTTTTCTCAGGGAGGATGCGGCGCGCCTGGTGGTGGTCGCTTATGCTTACCTGATTATAGTGGAAGGAATGGTGATGGTGGGGGCGCCATATTGTTTGCGTGATGGGATCGCTTGGGGGTTGGCTACGCCAAGGCGGAGTCGTTTTCTGCTTTCGGCAGGATTGATTTTTGGGATCGTCCTGATGGTTTTGGGAGTATGGGTGTACTGAAAGAGGGGGCGGAGGCAGAGCGGAGATGAGAATCCTCGTCTTGCGAGGCGGGGCTTTAGGTGATTTTCTGCTGACTTTGCCCGCGGTAGCGGGGCTTCGCGAAAAGTGGCCTGAGGCGGAGATTGAAATGGTGGTGGCGGGGAAATTCGGAGAGCTGGTCAGAGGACCTGGGGCGGTGAATGCGATCCGACCGATCGACGAACCTGGACTGGCCAGTTTTTACGCTGCAGGAGGCTCGTTGGACAGCCGTTGGGCTGATTATTTCACCGAATTTGATTTAACGATTTCCTATCTTTTCGATCCAGACGGAGTTTTTGCGGCGAACTGGCAAAGGGCAGGAGGAACTGGGCAGTACCTTGCTCACGATCCAAGAAATCCTTCGGAAGCGGCATGGCGACACCTGTGCAAGCCTTTGGCGGAATTGGGTGTGACGGCGGGGGATGGGCGAAGGCTATACGGGACGAGTTTATTTTCGGAAGAGGCGAGAAAAGAGCGGAGCGATGAACTTCGACTGGTGATTCATGTGGGGAGTGGCGGGAGGAAAAAGTGTTGGCCTCTGGAGGAGTGGTTGCGGGAGTTGGACGGTTTTGATTATCCGTTGCCTTGGGGGGTGACTTGGTTGGCGGGTGAAGCGGAGGAGGATCTTTCTCTTGGGTTACCGGAAAAGTGGCGGAAAGGGCCTCATAGAATCATGCAGAACCGTCCGTTGTCAGAAGTTTTCCGGGTGGTGCAGTCGGCCGATCTTTATTTGGGTCATGACAGTGGGATCAGTCATTTGGCGGCATGGAGTGGGGTGAAGTGCGGTCTGCTGTTTGGCCCGACTGATGCAAAGATTTGGGCGCCCGCGGGGGGTTGGGTGCAAAGCTGGAGTCGGAGTGGGGAGTGGCCGAAAGAGGGGGAGTGGCGGGATTGGTTTCGAGGGATTCTTGTCGGCGAAGGTGGATGAGGATAAGTTGGCGAGCTTCTTATGATCATTGTACTTCGGCCTAAGACGGAGGAATCCCTCATCACGCAAGTGGAGGTGGAGGTGAAGAAGCTTGGGTATGAGCCGAGGTTGATACGGGGGGAGATTCAGACTGTGATTGCGGCGATTGGGGATGAGCGTGGGCATCCTTCGCTGGAGTCTCTGGGGACTTGGCCACAGGTGGAATCGGTTTTGCCAGTGCAAAGGCGTTACAAGCTGGTGGCGCAAGAGGGCCGAAGGAGTGCGAGCGTGGTCGTAGCCAATGGGGTAGGGATTGGTGGAAAGGAGCCGTTTCGTCTGATGGCAGGGCCGTGCTCGGTGGAATCGGAGGAGCAGATTCTGGCGGTAGCTCGGGCGGCAAAGAAGGCGGGGGCGACTTTTTTGCGAGGTGGAGCGTACAAACCGAGAACTTCGCCGTATGAGTTTCAGGGTTTAGGGGAAAAAGGGCTGGAACTGTTGGCTTTGGCAAAAAAGGAGACGGGTTTGGGAATCGTGACAGAGCTGCTTTCGGAGAAACACGTAGAGAAAGTGGCGGCAGTGGCGGATCTTTTGCAAATAGGCGCGCGGAACGCGCAAAACTTTTCTCTGTTGCAAGCGGCGGCGGGTTCGGGGAAGGCGATCATGCTGAAGCGGGGATTGGCGATGAAGGTGGAGGAGTGGTTGATGGCGGCGGAGTACGTGATGAGTGCAGGTAATGGGCAGGTGATTCTGTGTGAGCGTGGAATTCGGACGTTTGAGACGGGGATGCGGAACACGTTGGATTTGGGGGCGGTGGCTCTGGCGAAAAGGGAGAGTCACTTGCCCGTGGTGGTGGATCCGAGTCAGGGAGCGGGTCGGGTGGATCTGGTGATTGCCTTAAGTCGGGCGGCGGTGGCGGTGGGGGCAGATGGATTGCTGGTGGAGGTGCATCCGCTACCCGCGGAGGCGAAGAGCGATGGTCAGCAGCAGCTGGATTTGGCGGGGCTGAATCTTTTGGTAGAAGAAATTGCGCCGCACGTGAAGGCGATGGGGAGGGCCGGGTGAAGGAGAAAAAGAGTAGACCGGGGGCACAGAAAGTTCTGGTGATTGATGACGAGGCGGATGTGGCCTACTCCTTTCAACGGGTGTTAGCGGAGGAGCCGGTGGAGGTGGTGGGGGTGGTGGGGGTGACGAGCGGGGTGGAGGGTTTGAAGCAGTTACGGAAGCAGAAGGTGGATCTGGTGCTGTTGGATGTGCGAATTGGAGAAGAGGACGGACTGGAGATATTTCGGCAACTGAGAAAAGAGCATCCGAGGCAGTTGGTCATTGTGATGACAGCGCATGGGACGGCGCAGACGGCGATTGAAGCGATGAAGTTGGGTGCATTTGATTATATTTTAAAGCCGTTTGACGTGCCGGAGCTTTTGGTGACCTTGCGACGAGGATTGCAGACGGCGGCTTCGATGCAGGAGTTAGTGGCTGGAGAAGGAAAAAAGGCGACAGCTGAGATTGGAGCAGCTCCAGGGTTAATTGGAACTTCTGCCGCTATGCAAAAAATCTACAAATTAGTGGGGCAAGTGGCGCGATCGGACGCTGCGGTGCTTCTGTTGGGGGAGAGCGGAACGGGGAAGGAGTTGGTGGCGAGGGCGATTTACGCGAATAGCTTGCGGGCGGCGCGACCCTATGTGGCGATCAACTGCGCGGCGATTCCTGATACCTTGCTGGAGAGTGAGTTGTTCGGGCATGAGCGGGGAGCGTTTACGGGGGCGTTGACGCAAAGGATTGGAAAATTTGAAAGGGCGGATGGCGGAACCATCTTTTTGGATGAAATCGGGGACATGCCGTTGGGGTTGCAGGCGAAGCTACTTCGGGTTTTGCAGAACGGGGAATTTCAGCGTTTGGGCGGCGATCAGACCTTACGGACGCAGGTAAGGGTGATTGCAGCCACGAATAAAGATTTGTCTGCGATGGTAAAGGAGAAGAGTTTTCGTGAAGATTTGTATTATCGGATCAACGTGGTGCAAATTCAGCTACCACCTTTACGGGAGCGATCGGCGGATGTTTTACCTTTAGCGGAACATTTTTTGGTGCGGAGCGCCAAGGAGAGAGTCCTGATATTTTCGGCGGCGACGAGGAAAGTGATGCAAGCCTATGGTTGGCCCGGGAATGTGCGAGAGTTGGAGAATGCGGTGACCCGAGCGGTGGTCTGCGCGTCTTCGGAAGCAATTGAGCCAGGGGATTTGCCGCCCGAAGTAGCGGGTCAGATTGTGCCATCGGCGGGGAGTAGGGGTGGGGATTGGTGGGAACAGATTCGT
Source organism: Verrucomicrobia subdivision 6 bacterium (assembly GCA_947441075.1). Lineage (GTDB taxonomy): Bacteria > Verrucomicrobiota > Verrucomicrobiia > Methylacidiphilales > Verrucolacustridaceae > Verrucolacustris. The sequence goes on along the minus strand of CANESK010000008.1, from coordinate 6,551 downwards.
GGGGAGGCGGGTGTAGCCGGGGATCTGCTGGCGGCAGGAGAAAAGATGTTGGTGGAGCGGGCGTTGGGGGAGGCGGATGGTAATGTGAAGCGAGCGGCGGAGATATTAGGGGTAACTCGTGCGGCATTGCGGACGCGGGTGACCCGGTATGCGTTATCCGCGAATGACTAGTTTAGGAAACTAACTTTCCTAAAGCTTTTGGAAGCGGGCAGGTAAAGAGGAGTTCTTGTTTGTTGAGGGGATGGGGGAAGCGCAGGAAGCAGGAGTGGAGGCCAAGGCGTTTTGCGGGATCGGTTTTCGCTCCATATTTTTCATCACCGACAATCGGGCAACCGACGGCAGAGAGTTGAACGCGGAGTTGATGGCGGCGTCCAGTTTCGAGGGTGAGTTCGACGAGCGAGCGGTGGCGGTTTTTTTTGAGAAGCCGGTAGTGGGTGATGGCGTTGCGGGTGAGAGATGAGGCGGGGCGGATAAAGACCTTAAAGGGATTGGACTCGTCGAGATCGGATTCGAAAGTACCAGCTTCTTGAGGGAGATGGCCTTCGACGACCGCTTCGTACTTCTTTTCGAAGGTATCCCAGTTTTTTTGAAGGATCTCTTTGGCCTCAGGGGTTTTAGCAAAAACCATCAGGCCGGAGGTTTCGCGGTCGAGTCGATGAACGATCCAGACGCGTTCTTTGGATCGGGTGTGAGATTGACGGAGATAATCGGTGAGTTGGAAGTAGGCAGTTTTTTCGGGTTCGGCTTCGCTGGCAATACTAAGGAGGTTGGTGGGCTTCTCGATGACAAGGAGGGAGGCGTCCTCGAAAAATATCTTAATGCCAGAGGGAAGGGTAGTTTTTGGAATGGCGAAGCGATCGGAGCGAATGGAGACGGTATCGCCGATGGCGAGCGGGTGATTGAACTGGGAGACGGGTCGGCCGTTGACGGTGACGGCTTGGAATTTAAGCCAGGTACGGATCTGCTTCTTTTTCTCATCGGGCCAAGCGGAGAACATCTGTTCGAGAAGAGGTCCTGGTTGAGAGATAAGGAAAGGATTCGGCATGGAGCAAGCTTGGAGCAAAAAGGGTGCGATGGGAATGTTTGGAGATTGGTCGAAAAGGGGGAAAGGGGTAGAGTTTGGGGATGAGAATTCTTTTTTTGGGCGATGTGGTGGCGGAGTACGGCCGTGAGGCGGTGCGGGACGGGATGCCGCGATTGATTGAGGAGTTTGCCCCAGATTTCATCGTGGTGAACGGGGAGAATGTGGCAGGGGGAAACGGAATTACGCCGAAGCTGGCTTACGATATTTTTCGGGCGAAGGTGGATGTAATTACTTTGGGGGATCACTGCTGGGATCAGAGGGAGATTATGGGTTTCTTTGCGGAGGAACCGCGGTTGATTCGGCCGTTTAATTTTCCTAGCACTTGCCCGGGAAAGGGGTCGATTGTGGTGACGGGAAATGGCAAGAAGTTGGCAGTAGTGAATGCGATGGGGCGTACGTTTATGAAGGCGAATGTGGACAACCCTTTTCTGATGATGGATCCGATTTTGGAGGAGCTACGGAAAGAGACGAAGGTGATTCTGGTGGATTTTCATGCGGAGACGACTTCGGAGAAGATTGCCTTTGGGCATGCCTTTGACGGGAAGGTCTCGGCGGTGGTGGGGACGCATACCCATGTGCAGACAGCGGATGAGAAGGTGTTGGCGGGGGGGACGGCATACATTACGGATGTGGGCTTCTGTGGAGCGCACGATTCTGTGATTGGGCGGGAAAAAGGATTTATCGTGGATCGATTTAGGACATTGATGCCAGTGAAGATGCATCTGGCGACGGCGGGAGTGCAGTTGGACGGGGTGGTGATCGATGTGGATGAGGAGACGGGGAAGGCAACCGCAATTCAGAGGATTCAACGACCGAAGTGAATCGGGTAGAGCCGCTGACGGTATCTGCGTTGACGGCGCAGATTAAGGAGATCTTGGAGGATCAGGTGGGGGAGGTTTCAGTGCAGGGGGAGATTTCCAATCTGAGGCATCAATCTTCTGGGCACTACTACTTCACCTTGAAGGATGAAGGGTCCCAGATTCCTTGTGCTCTGTTTAAGGGGTCGGCTGGGCGGTTGGCGGTGGCTCCGAAGGATGGAGCGAAGGTGGTGGTGGAGGGGGAAGTATCGGTCTATGCGCCTCGGGGGGCGTATCAATTGATCGTGAGAAGTTTGGAGCCTGTGGGGAAGGGAGATCTGCATCAGCGGTTTGAAGAGTTGAAGCGAAAGTTGCAGGGGGAGGGATTGTTTGATGAGTCGCGCAAGAGGCTGATTCCTGAGTATGTGGAGAGGGTGGGAATTATCACGAGTCCGACGGGGGCGGCGGTGCGGGATGCGATTCATGTTTTGCAGAGAAGGTGCCCTCGGGTTCGGTTGACGGTATTCGGAGTGAAGGTGCAGGGGGAAGGTGCGGCGGCGGAGGTAGCGGAGGCGATTGGGGAGATGGGGAAGAGGCATTTTGATGTGCTGCTGGTGGTCCGTGGTGGTGGGAGTTTGGAAGATTTGTGGGCATTCAATGAAGAGGTGGTAGTGCGGGCGGTGGTAGCGAGTCCGATTCCGGTGGTCAGTGGGGTGGGGCATGAGACCGATTTCACGATCTGTGATTTTGCGGCGGATGTGAGGGCGCCGACTCCTTCGGCGGCGGCAGAGATGGTGAGTCGGCCTGATGCAGATTGGGTTGAGGAGTTGCGGGGGTGGAGGGATCGGTTGGGTGAGGCGGCGGTGGATTTTTTGGAGGAGAAGAGGAGGAGGTTGGGAGATTTGGCGGGGAGCTATGTTTTTCGAGAACCGCGAAAGATGGTCGAGATGAGTGGGCAAAGGGTGGATGAGTTGGCGGTGCAGTTAATGCGCGGATTGGAAAGCGGATGGAGATATCGAAAGCAGTATGTGGAGGGATTGTTGGGGCGATGGGCAGCGCTGAAGCCTGAGCGGAGGTTAAGGGAGTTGTCTTTGCGGGTGCAGGCGGCGGCGGATCGATTACGAGCGATGGGGCCTGAGGAAACGCTGAAGAGGGGGTATGCGCTGGTACAGACGGCTGAGGGGAAATTGGTTCGACATGTTGAGCCCGCACGGAGGCTTGGGGACTTGGTTGTGAGGTTTTCAGATGGAAAGCTAGAGGTCAAAGTGAAGGGAAAATGAGTGGGGAGGTTATGAAAGAGGATGGATCAAAGGTTATGGCTTGGATTTTAGGATTATGAGAAAGGTGACTCTACCTCACCTCTGTTTAGTCGTTGGTGTGGTCATGGGATCATGGTTGCCGGCCATGGTTCAGAGCCAAACCGAGGCCATCCCGAAAAAGGTCAATGAGACGAACGAAGTTACTCCTTTGACTTTACCTGGTGCGGAAACCTTTATTTTCAAAAAGGTAGGGGATACCGAAATTCGTCTTCACGTGGTGAAGCCTAATGATTGGAAAGCTTCCGACAGGAGGCCGTGTCTGGTGGCTTTCTTCGGTGGAGGTTGGACCAGTGGCAATCCCGCCAAGAGTATCACCTATGCGAAGTGGGCGGCGAAATACGGTCTGGTGGGATTGGCTCCTGATTATCGAACGAGGAAACGGTTCGATGCAAAACCTGAAGATTGCGTAGCGGATGGGCGGGCGGCGGTGCGATGGATTCAGGACCATGCGAAGGAGTTGGGGGTTGATCCAGGGAAAATTGTGGTACAGGGATCTTCGGCTGGGGGGCATGTGGCGGGGTGGACAGCGATACCTGATCCTGTGGCTCCAGATTTGTCTTCCGATCCTGTGCCTAGCCCTGTTCCGGTGGGTTTGATTTTGTTGTGGCCGGTAACGGATACGGGAACGAATGGGTATGGTGGCCCGAAACGTTTTGGAAATGATGAGGTTCGGGCGAACAACCTTTCGGTGACAGGTCGGATGCCTAGCAAGATGCCGCCTACGCTGGTGTTTCACGGGACGGCAGATGCGACGGTTAAGTATGCGAACACGGAAGAATTTTCGGCTAAGATGAAGGCAAACGGGAATGAGTGTGAACTGATTTCGTTTCCAGGGGCGCCCCACAGTCCGAACTCTTCCAAGTGGGGAGAGGCAGCGGCGGTTAAAGCGAAGATTGAGGAGGAGAGCCTGAAGTTTCTAGAAAAGCTGGGATTGGTGGAGAAGGCTAAGGCCAACCTAAATAAGTTGGAGAACGCGTCCGAATAGCTTCCCTGTGTACACCACTTTGATTTATCGTTGAGGAGGATGAAAAGAGCCAAAAATTTCGGTTTAGGAAGCCTTTTAGGATTATGCTGGATTTCGCTCGGGTGGGCGGAGGGAAAGGAGTCGTCCTACTGGAAGAGATTTGAGGAGGCGGCGGATCGTTCCTTGGCTGAGATCCTGACCGACTACTCTTACGCTGGGTATGAGCATGGGGAGAAGGGTATTCCCGATGTGCAGGGGCCTATCTTCAAAGTAACGGATTACGGGGCGGTTGCGGACGATGCGATCTCGGATGAGGATGCGATTCGGAAAGCAATTGCGGCGGCGGAGAAGGCGGGAGGCGGTGTGGTCTTATTTCCATCGGGGAAGTACCTGATCTGGATGGATCGAAAGAAAGTAGAGCCGATCCGAATCACCCACTCGGGAGTGGTACTTCGTGGGGCGGGCTGTGGTCGCGGCGGTACGGTAATCCGGCTCGTGCATTCTGGTTACGGTGTGGGCCCTTATCCGGTGAAGGGAATCGATTTTAATAAGATTCCCTATGCGTTCTTTTTTGGTTCAAAGGATGAGGAGAAATCCCAGGCAGACAAAGGGATGGCGGTGACGGGTGCGGTCCGGAGGGGGACTTTTGAGGTGCCATTAAAATCAACGGACGGTTTCAAGCCGGGTGATTGGGTGTCCTTGAAAGCAACAACACCCAAGCTGGATGCGGAGTTGATGGCGGGGCTGAAGCCGGATCCCACTTGGGAGCGAATCATCCAAAAAGGATCGAGTATAAGTGAACTGCATCAGGTTGCGGCGGTGCGGGATGGAAAGCTGTTGTTGAAGGATCCGGTTTTGGTAAATCTGGGCGAGGATTTCGGGGTTAAGGTCGTCCATACGGCAATGATCGAGAACACAGGGTTGGAGGATATGACCCTACAGGGTGGGTGGCGGCAGGTTTTCGTGCATCATCGGTCGGCCCTGGATGACGAGGGATGGGACGGGATTCTCTTTGCGAATGTGGCGAACGGGTGGGTCCGGAGATGTGGCTTCCTGAACCTCAACAGCGGGGTATACCTAAGGGATTCAGCCTTTTGTTCACTTCTGGAAAACCGATTTGCTGGCACCCGAGGTCACTATGACACGGCAGTACGAGCGAATAGCACTTTCAACCTGATGGGATTGACCGCGGAGGCGGTGGGCCCTCAGCACAGTTGCTCAACTGGAAATCGGTCGGCCGGTACGGTTGTTTGGCGCTGGAAGATGACGCCGAGTTCCTCGGTCGATTCTCACGGAAACGGGCCTTATTCGACGCTGATTGATCGGGTGAACGGGGGGACGATGACCCGCAGCGGAGGACCCGCTCCCTCTTTCCCCAATCACTTGCGGTGGATGGTATTTTGGAACTTTTCCTACGATTCAGCGGATGATCAGCCGATCAACCTTTGGAACTACGTGAAGGGGAAAGAAGCGAAGTTTGTGAAGCCGCTTTTTGTTGGGCTTCACGGAAAACCTGTGAATTTGGTGGCGGAAGCATTGGAAGGGAATGAATGTCAGGGGGAGAAAGTAACTCCGGAGTCCCTTTATGAGGCACAACTCTTGCTACGCTTGGGTAAATTGCCGGACTGGGTGGGTTCGGCGCAAAAGGAGTGGGAAAAAGTTGTGGCGCTGGAATTGCCGCCGCATGGACTGGCCGATATCGCGAAGCACGACCTATGGGAGGAAGAGTTCGAGCTTGGGGATCTGGTCCAGGACTGGAAATCACAGATGGAGAAGCAGGAATTGGATTGGAATGTTCCGGTGGAGATTCCGACTGCGGTTCCGGCCGTGCATTGGAAAAAGGATTATGTCCTGATGCGAACCCTACTGCAGACGATGGCGACCTATGCCAACCCAGTGGCTTCGAAGGGCATCGTGCGGACGCCGATGAAAGTCACCGTGGAGAGTGAAGGCGCTGAGGTGGTGGTAAGGATGGCGATGCAGTCGGATTCTAAATCACAGAAGAAGAATCAGGATGCCTTGCGGGTGGCCAAAGAGCTGGCTCCTTTGTGCCAAGGGGTGTTGGTGTCGGACCCGACGAGTTTGACGTTAACCCTGAAACGCTAAATTGCCGGCAACGAGGGATGGCGGACTTTCCACGATTCTCCCTTTTGGTTTTTCAGAGACCAACTACCGGTTTGGGTTTCGGTCAATTCCCAGCGGCCTAGCGGGGTAGAGGCTGGGGCGACGGCGTGGAGCGCGGCCAGCCAGCCATCCCCAGAGAGAGAATCTGTCTCTAGAAAGAGGATGATGCTGTTGCGGGCGTAGAGGTGGGTACGTGGCTCTTTTTCGGAGATGGTCCTACGAGACCCGGCCTTGGCAAAACCTTGCAGGGATTGGAGGACAAC
>CANESK010000007.1 GCA_947441075.1 Verrucomicrobia subdivision 6 bacterium | reverse complement strand
GGAGCCAGCATGTCACACCCCATCCTAAATTGGACGAAACATCACAGTTTCTCGACCATCCTCATCTTCTTATCTCTTACTGCCCCCCACCTTCACGCCGCTCTCACCGTCAAGGAACTATCCGACTCCATTACCATCCACCTTGGCGACGGTTCCAACGTCTCTTACCTCGCCTTTGCCGAATCCTCTCTCGGATCAAAACCCGTCATCTACGCCTGGCACTACAACGATCTGACTAACCCTGACGGAACACCTCGCACTGGCACCGATCTTCTTAACGCCGTCATCTCAGAAACTGCCGGAACTACGTGGGCTTTAAGTTACACCGTCGGCGCCTACGGTCTTACCACTAGCTACTCCATAGGTTCCGCCACCTCCACTGAAGTCGATCCACTTTCAAGCCCCGTTTGGACATATTGGATTCAAGGAGGAACTGAGTTTGTAGAATACGGTGATGCTGGAAGTTTTACTTTTTCAGTCGGAAACTCCTTCATTGTCTCACCTGCCTCTTCCGATACTCGCTACTTAACCAATAATTCGTATGACGCTTGGACCATTTCACCGTACTCCTACACTGGCACGTCAAGTGATACCCGCTATTTCACCGACACCCTCGGAAATACCCAGTCCGTTTCCGATGGCGTCTATTCAGGCTCGGTCCCAAGCCTTCGGACAGCTCCCACCGTCCAATCCGTTAGAGCACTCCCCAATGCACAGCTAGAGATTACTTTCACCGTTATCGAAGGCGCCCTGTACCAGCTCGAAGAACAGGAAAGCTTAAACCCCAATGGCTGGCAAAATCGCGGAGAGTCTTTCACCGCCACCTCTTCCCAGAAAATATTCACCCTCCCAACCGACAACCCATCCAAAAAGGGGTTCTTCCGACTGCTAAGAAAAGAATGAAATACTCCCGCTCCTTCACTCTCATCGAACTCCTCGCCGTCATAGTAATTCTGGGCGTCCTCATGACCCTCCTCGCTCCCGCTGCCTTAGCCGTCAAACGACAAACGACTCTTGCGACTTCCTCCAGCGCACTTCGCCAGCTGAGTATCGCTGCGCAAACTTATCTGGGTGAGAATAATGGCCGTTTTTTTCGCTCTCGGGAAAGTCTTCCCACCGGGGTTCAGTGGTGGTTCGGCTTTGAAAGTGCCTCAAGTTCCAAGACCGAAGGTCAGCGTGTTTTAGATAAATCTCGCGGACCGCTCGGCCCCTACATCGCCGATTCTGCAGGAAATGTTCCAGATTTTGCCTTCACCTCGATGGGGGCCAGTTTCAAACCCAAGTTTAAAAATGGCTACTTCGGCTTTGGGGTAAACACAGAGCTCACCGGCGATCCTAAAGTTCAGGAGACGTCGAAAATCAAACAAATCAATCAGCTGGAACGTCCTGGTCAGATCGCTCTCTTCGCCACCTGCGCCCAGATCAACACCTTCCAAGCCCCTGCCTCCGGGAAAAATCCCATGCTCGAAGAGTTTTATTTTTTTAACACAACCGATTGCGCAAACACCATCCACTTTCGTCACTCGGGCAATGCCATCGTCGCCTTTGCCGACGGCACCCAGAGGGAAGTCCTTGGCAACCGCTCCTCCTTCAACTCCCGCCTTCCCTCCGCCTGCGTCGGAAATCTAGATCGAAGCATGATCCTTCCTTAACCCCAAACCAGGGAGTCGTAGGTAGCACAAGTATCTCATACCAATTACTTATCAGGCAAATTTCGAAACATGAGGTCGTAGCCGGTCATTAAAACTCCAACCCTGACCCGTTTCCGCACCCTCCCGATCACAGGCTCAAGGCCAACTTAAAACCAAAACAAAAAATCACCTCCACCACGGACCGGGATTCGTCATTCGGACCAACGCGGCCTGCTGAACTTGGGTAGAAATTGCGGAGGTTTGTAGAATCTTCCGAGCTTGCACCTCATCTTTTCGGTACAGATCAATCAACGCCCCCGCCACCGCCCTCTCCTGCGTGGCCGGATCCCCTACCATCGCCGCCCATTTGATTCCGGCTTCAGGGTTCTCCTGCCCAATGTGTCGGGCAAGCGTACCAGCCATCGTATCGCGCCCTTCCCCAGGAGGTTGAGACGTTATGTAAGAGGCAGCCGCACTAACATCCTGATCTGCCCAGCTTGAAATAGCCTCATAAATCGCACTTTTTTTGTCTTTTCCTGAGGTCAGCGACGCCGCCCACGTTACCGCCGACTTCGGGTCTTGTTTGGCCCATTCCTCCGCCACTGTTCCTACTATCCCTCCCCAGTTCTCGGGATTCCGGTTGCCCAAAGCATATCCAGCCACATCATTTGGATTTTGCTCCGCCCACTGCTGGAGTAGACCATACCGAATATCTCTTTGCAGCCCTTTGGATAAACCAAGTTCGGCAGCCTGTTGATAAGCCGATTTGGGATCTTTCGTGGCCCAACCGCTGAGGGCCTCTCGAATCAAACTCGCATTTCCTGTTTCAGCATATAATTGAGCGGCATACGCCACTGCCCCTGGTCCGTCTAACTGCCCCCAACGCTCCATAATTTTCGCTAATGCCGACTTCTTCATCGGCCCATCGGGCAACGCATTAGCCCACGCCAAAGCTTTTTTCACATCCTCTGAACCTGCCTTGGCTAAAATATCCTCCAGCGCACGAGACCGATCTTTTAGCGAACTAATCGCCGCAGCACCCGCTAACTCGGAAACCAGTTCCGACTTGTCCGATCCTCCAACCGACTGCCACTTGGGCTCCTCACTCTCCTCCGCTCCTTGCGCCACTTTCGTGGCTTCAACCTCTTGCGAACCTGTAAGCCTTGATGGGTCGGAGACCCTTCCCACCCCAAAACCCACCACCAACGCCACCCCAACCGAAGCAACCAAAGGTCCCATACCTCCAAGCAAACTACCTAAAATCGTCGACTTCATCTTCTTAAATCAACCTCTTTCCGAAACCTATCAAATCCTACCAAGCTTTACCCTTCTTGCCTTCATGCTGAAACCTTCAAACACCCCTTGGCACCGGTCGCCCCACAGCAGTTCTTAAATTTTTTCTTGGGATCAATCGGGCATGGATCGTTCCGCCCTAACTTCGGTCCCTGCCTCTTCACCGGCACCAACGCCTCCTCCACCACGGTGCTCCCCCCACCACCTCCCCCCATACTCATCGAACCCTCCGTCGGTTGATCCTGTCCAGGTAATTCACCCCGACCCGTCCGTTGAGGCAACGCTGCCAAGAAATGCTCAAACGCCGAAAGACTCGACGCCGACCGAAACAGATTATGCACCACTTCCTCCTTAATTCGCCCCATCAACTCCCCAAACATCCCATACGCCTCATTCTTATACTCAATCAACGGATCCTTCTGTCCATACGCCCGCAAATTAATTGAAGTCCTCAAGCCATCCATCGCATAGAGATGCTCCTGCCATAACCGATCAATCGCCCCCAACACCACAAACCTCTCCAACGCCTTGACCGCTTCAGGATTCTCAAACTTCAACTTCACCTCATACGCTTCCCGCACTCTCGCTTTCAAAAACTTCGTCCACTCCTCCTTCCCCCCCGCTCCCAACAAATCCTCTTTCGATAACCCCACCGGCATGGCCGCATTCGCCCAACGTACAAGTCCTTCCAGATCCACCGGATCCGTCCCCGCCCGCGCTTCCACCTCTGCCGCAATCCGTTCATCCACCGTCTCAAACACCTCAGGTCTCGGATCGGTCGAATTCAAAATATCGGTACGCCAAGCATAAATCACCGTCCGCTGCTGATTCATCACATCGTCATACTGCAAGGTGTGCTTACGAATCTGATAATTCCTGCCCTCGACCCGCTTCTGTGCCGTTTCCACCGATCGATTCAGCCACGGATGCTGCAACCCCTCGTCCTCCTCCATCCCTAACTTCGTCATCAACCCCCCAATCCTCCGCGAGTCGCCGAAGTTCCGCATCAAATCATCCTCGAAGGAAATAAAGAACTGACCCGAGCCAGGATCCCCCTGCCGCGCACACCGCCCTCGCAACTGCCGATCAATCCGCCTCGATTCATGACGCTCCGTCCCCACCACATGCAATCCGCCCAACTCCGCCACCCCCGCCGAGAGCTTAATGTCGGTCCCTCGTCCTGCCATATTCGTGGCAATCGTCACCGCACCCCGCTCCCCCGCTCGCGTGACAATCTCCGCCTCCTGCTGGTGCTGCTTCGCGTTGAGCACGCTGTGCGGAATATTCTCACGCCGAAGCATTCGGCTAATAATTTCAGAGGATTCAACTGAGGCCGTTCCGACCAACATCGGTTGCCCCACCGCATTCCGTTTTTTAATCTCCTCAATCAAGGCATTCAACTTCTCCCGACGTGTTTTAAAGATCATATCATCCGCATCCACCCGCACGCAGGGCTGATTCGTCGGAATCACCACCACCCCCAACCGATAAATATCCTTAAACTCATTCGCCTCCGTCTCCGCCGTTCCCGTCATTCCGCCCAGCTTCTCATAGAGTCGAAAATAATTCTGAATCGTAATCGTCGCTAAGGTCTGCGTCTCCCGATCAATCTGCACCCCTTCCTTCGCCTCCACCGCCTGATGCAAACCATCACTCCAACGCCGCCCAGGCATCAACCGCCCCGTGTACTCATCCACAATCATCACCTTGTTTTCCTGGACCACGTAGTGGACGTCCTTCTCGAAAACACAGTAGGCCCGCAAAAGTTGACTGATGTTATGGATCCGTTGACTCGCATCCTCATATTCCGCCTGCGCCACCTGCTTCTCTTTTAACTTCTCCTCCTCACTCAACGCCCGATTCGTTTCGATATCGTGATTCTTCGTAATCAAATCAGGCACCAAAAAGAAATTAGGATCATTCGGATTGAGGAACGTCCGACCCATTTCCGATAAGTCCGCCTCGCTGTTTCTTTCATCAATCGAGAAGTACATCTCCTCTTTGGTCTTATAAAGTTCCGTTCGCCTCGTGTCTTGATACATCTCCAATTCGGCATCATCAATCGCTCGGCGCATCGCAGGATCTTCCTGAAACTTTAAGAGCAGCTTATTTCGCGGGGAACCTAACTTCACCCGATAAAGCAACCGCCCTGCTCCAGGCAGATCGCCCGCTTCCCCCTTAGCTTTCGCTTGATTCGCCCAATCCGTACACAATCCATTCTGCTTTCGTACCAATCCATCAATCACCGACTTGTATTTATCAAACTGATGCGTGGAAATTGTTACTGGACCAGAAATGATTAGCGGCGTCCGCGCCTCGTCAATCAGAATGCTGTCCACCTCGTCAATAATCGCAAAGAAGTGACCCCGCTGAACCTGATCCTCAGGGGTCGTCGCCATTCCATTATCCCGTAAATAATCGAAGCCGAATTCCGAACACGTCCCGTAGGTAATATCACAGGCATACTGCGCCCGCCGCTCCGCCTGGGTCTGGCCATGTTGAAGGCATCCCACCGTCAATCCCAACTCCCGATAGACCTCCCCCATCCATTCCGCATCCCGCGCCGCCAGATAATCGTTCACCGTCACCACATGCACCCCCTTACCCGCCAAAGCGTTCAAATAGGTCGGCAAAGTCGCCACCAAGGTTTTGCCTTCGCCCGTAGCCATCTCCGCAATCCGACCTGAGTGCAGCACGATCCCACCAATCAACTGGACATCAAAGGGTACCATCTCCCACTTCATCTCCTGCCCTCGCACCCGAATCTTTCTCTTCTCCTCGGTTAACCTCCGGCACAACGCCACCACCGTAGCAAAAGCTTCAGGTAAAAGTTGATCCAAGGTCTCTCCCTTTGCCAAACGCTCACGAAAGAGCGGCGTCTTGGCTCGGAGTTGCTCGATCGAGAGATTACCTAGAGCTTCTCCCTGTCTTTTTGTTTCTTCGACAAGCGGGAGCAGACGCTTCACCTCCCGCTGGTTCTGCGTCCCTAAGATTTTCTTGATGACCCATCCAATCATGAACTTTCTACTCTACCCAAACCTCTTCTCCATTCCAAGCCCCTCATCCTCAGACGCCTCAGACACGTGTCTGGCCTTAACCTATCGAACTTCGCCTTTTTAACGCTTTTACTTCCGTTGCAATTCTCCAATTTCCTTATTTCGGAGTTCGTAGTTAGAGTTCCTACTGATGTTCCCCCTACCCAAAACCGGCATTCCCGGCGCTACCTTTCCCGCCGTTCCATCGTCCACCGCTGCCTCAATGATGCTCGGCGTCCTCCACCAACTTCGCTCCACCCAGCTTCTCCCACCCGCCGAGCTTCAAGCCTTACAATTCCGCCAACTCAGCGAGCTCACCTCCCACGCCTGCCGCACTGTCCCTTTTTATGCCAACCTTCTCCGTCAATCTGGGATCAAACTCACTCAACCCATCTCCCGGGAAATCTGGCACAAGGTACCCATTCTCACCCGACAGGCCGTCCAGGAAGCAGGTGCCGCCCTCCATGCACGCGAGTTGCCCCAAGGCCATGGCTCCATTTCCACCGCGACGACATCCGGTTCCAGTGGGCGCCCCGTCACGATTCGTAAAACCGCACTCGCTCAGTTTTTCTGGCAATGCTTTGTCATACGAGAACATGAATGGCAGGGGCGCGACTTCTCTGCCCTTTGGATGACTATCCTCCGAGATGACCTCCGCACCGATCCCGCACACTCCAACCCGCTCCGGCGCTTCCCCGATTGGGGGGAGCCCTTGGCCGCCATCTATCCCACTGGTCCCGGCTTGCTTCTCGACTACCGAGTCGATGTCGCGGAGATGTTCCGCATCATCATCAAAGAAAAACCCGCTTATCTCACCACCTTCCCCTCTCTGTTGCGTGAATTATTACGTGAGTCCCGCGCTTCCGGCGTTTTACCCCAGGGCCTGCTTGAGGTCCGCTCCACCGGGGAAGCCCTCTCCACAGAAATTCGTTCCCACTGTGAGAAACTTTGGGGCGCCAAGGTGTCCGAAATGTACAGCGCCGCCGAAATCGGAATCATCGCCATTCCCTGCCCCGAACAAAATGCGTTACACGTCCAATCGGAGGGGGTCTTTCTTGAGATTCTTCGCGACGATGGAACCCCCTGCGCATCAGGCGAAGAAGGGAGGGTTGTCCTCACTCCACTCCATAATTTTGTCATGCCCCTGATTCGCTACGAACTGGGCGACCGCGCCACTCTCGGAGTTCCCTGTTCCTGTGGACGTGCCTTACCTGTTCTTAGCACCATTCCAGGACGGGCTCGGGATATGATCACCACCCCCACGGGCGAACGCCGCTTTCCCTTTTACAGCCACGGCGAGATGATGAAGCTCGACGCGATCGTTCAGCACCAAGTCGCACAGACCACCATCAACCAAATTGAGATCCGCCTTGTCGTCCGCCGCCCCCTGACCGTCGCCGAGGAGACCCAGCTCATCTCCATCGCCCGTGCAGGTCTTGGGACAGCGCACGAACTACGCATCGTCTATTGCAAAGAAATTCTTCGCCAGGAAAGTGGGAAATTTGCCGAATTTACCAACGAACTAAATCCGTCCCTTTAAAACGCCGGGACCCACTTCGAAACCGTCTCTCAATCTCTACGGCGACGAGCTAAGCTAACAATCACCACAGCGCCAGCAGCCAAAAATGCCGCGGTGGTGGGTTCAGGCACGCTCACTGTCAGTGCAGTTCCAACAGGAATACTTAACTGCCTACTTTGCGGCACTGGTATCCACTCGATCACAAGTCCGGTAAAGGTAGCTGAACCTGAAAAGGTAAGAGGCGTAAGGTCCGAAGCGAAATCCGCTGGCTGGAAAGCATTCCAATTACCAAGTTGGACATCAGGTTGCTCCAAGAAACGAGCAAAAAGCGTTGCAAGACCCTCCGCTCCAGTTAAACCCCCGCCGCTCAAAGATACAAACGCGTCGGCATTTAAAATATTCGGTGCGACGGGAATGAAGGTGCTATACCTCTCTCCAAACGACCCACTCAACGTTAGGTTGATGGCATCATTGAAAGTGTAGACAAATGTCGTTTCCGCCAGTGCGTTGATTGGTCGAGCTAGAAAAATAAATGCGCCAACAACTAGACTTGCCACCAATCTTTTTTGCGAAGGTGATATCATTTTAATGCAATTACTCATAAGTCCACCTTAGTGCATCCACCCTACTTTTTCTAGTCTGACTATTATATCAACAAAAGATAGTTATATATAGTTCACAGAGAGCTGCTTACAGTCCTTGTTAATTATGGCAAGGCCTACCCAAGCCTTCGAAATTAATCGTCTGCACGTTTCGCTGCAAAACTCAAAACCTAATCCTCGGTAGGGTGCATCATCTTTGATGCGCTGATTGAACCACTGAATCTCTCAAACCTAAATCGCTCGATCGGCCGATGGAGACCATCGGCCCTACCACCACCTTCTCACATTCTAACATTTGCACTTTCACACCTTTCCGTCCTTAGCGACCTTGGCGTGAGCAATTCACGCTTCTGCGTCCTCCCCGCCTCCGACCCCTCATCTTACCGATGCATTGGGAATCGATTTCTGTAAGCTCATTTCATGAAACTCCTTCTCGGTCACAGTCCCGACGCTGACGATGCCTTCATGTTCTATGCCATGGCAAAGAATCTGGTGAATCTGCGTGGACACGAATTTACCCATGTTCTGCAAGACATCGAGACTCTCAACCGCCGCTGCCAAGCAGGCGAACTCGATATCTCCGCCGTCTCTTTCCACGCTTACACCAAGATCGCCGATCACTATGCTCTCATGCCCTGCGGGGCGAGCTTCGGTGATGGCTACGGCCCGTGCTTAGTCGCCAAGAAAAAGATCGATCGTGAATCAATGAAGAAAATGCGCATTGGCATTCCCGGGCTTCTCACCAGCGCTTATCTCACTCTGCAACTCTACCTCGGTCTACCCCACGGCTCCTTTACCGCCATCAATCTTCCGTTCGATAAGATCCAAGAAGAAATCCTAGCGGGCCATATCGATGCAGGCCTGATTATCCACGAAGGCCAACTCAGCTATCAGGAGGAAGGATTCTTTCTCTGCGCAGACCTCGGCACTTGGTGGGCCCAAGACACCGGGGGATTACCCCTTCCCCTCGGAGGTAACGTCGTGCGGCGTTCTCTCGGCGAGCAAGTCATCGCCGATGCCACCAAAACCCTGAAGGAAAGTGTTCGTTACGCCTTAGACCACCGCCAGGCGGGAGTTCGCCATGCGCTTCCCCTCAGTCGCGGGATGGACGAACAGCGCACTGATAAGTTTATCGGAATGTATGTTAACGAACTCACCTTAGATTTCGGCCCCCGAGGCCGTGCAGGATTAAAAGAGTTCTTCGGCCGCGCCCACCAGTCAGGCCTGATCCCCCACATCCCTACCCTGGGGTCGTAGGTCCAAATTTAAAAGTTCCCTTTCAAAGGATTGTGCATCAACCCCTTATATGGGTTCGGATGTATTGTAAGTTACTGACTAGCATTTGTTTGCGATGTTGCTTTTTAAAGATTGGGTCGTAAGTCATCTCTCCTTGCCTAACATAATTTTTATGGTATGGTATGTGGTATGGCAGTTATGACTTACAGAAAAACCTTCGCCTTGGACAAAGAAACCTCTCGGCGACTGAAAACCCTATCCTCGGCCTGGAATATTTCCCAAGCGGAAGTCGTCCGCCGTGCCGTAGGGCAAGCGGCCAAATCACCTTCCCTCCAATTCAAAAATCCCGCTCAAATCCTCAAGGAGCTTCATGACCATGGCCAGGGTCTCACGCTAGAAGCCGCCAACTCATACCTTTCGGAGGTCACCCGAGATCGTGAAGCTTGGCGCAACTCGTGATCTGCCTCGATACGAACTACCTCATCCGATCCCTGGTTCAAGGGAGTCACGAAGTTGGCGAAATCCTCGCTTGGGTCGAACAAGGTCAACTTCTCACCACCTCAGCAATCTGCTGGTACGAGTTTCTTGGCGGACCCGTCTCCTCCACCCAGACTGAAGGAGTTCGATCTCTTCTCCACCAGATTATTCCCTTCACCGAAAACGAAAGCGCGGAGGCGGCTCGCCTCTTTCACCTGATAGGAAGATCCCGCAAACTGCGAGTCGATTGCATGATCGCAGGAACCGCTCTTCTCCACGAAGCTCACCTGGCTACTGCGAACCGCAAAGATTTTACCCCCTTCCTTACCCACGGACTCAAACTCGCCTAGCTACCCGCTTACCTTCCCCACCCTGCGGCCGTAGGTCGTTGCCTTTTTTCTATCCGTCTAGCGCAAGACCACGCCCCGCTCCGATGTCTTAAGAAACTCGATCAGCTCATGCACCTCCTCTGTCTTCGCCCCCTTCTCCGATAAATACTCCCGAGCCTGAGACAGATTGTACTTAGGATTGAGCAATACCTTCAGCGCCTCTTTCAATCCACGAATCGAATCCTCCGAAAACCCCTTCCGCTGAAGCCCCGTCAGATTGACCGCACGGGTCACCGCAGGATTCCCATCCGCAATCATGTAGGGCAACACGTCCTGCACCACTTTGGTGCATCCCCCAATCATCGCGTGCCGCCCAATTCGACAAAACTGGTGCACCGCTGATAAACCCCCTACCACCGCAAAATCCCCCACCACCACATGGCCCGCCAAAGTCCCATTATTCGAAAAGATACAATCGTTCCCCACCACGCAATTATGGGCGATATGAGCGTACGCCAAGAAATGGTTGCGACTCCCAATCACCGTTTTCTCTCCAGGACTCGTCCCACGATTTACCGTAACAAATTCCCTAAAGTTATTTTCATCCCCCACCTGCAACAACGTTGGCTCTGCCGTATACTTCAAATCCTGGGTCCGGCCACCGATCGAGCAAAACGGATGGAAGATATTCTTGGAGCCAAAGATACTCGGTCCCTCCAAATTCACGTGGCTACGTAAAACACACCCTTCCCCCAACTCCACCCCAGCCCCCACGACACAGAAGGGTCCAATCTCCACCGAGGCCGCCACCTTGGCCTTCGCATGTACCACGGAAGAAGAATGAACCGCCACGCTGGTCGCCTCCTCAGCGATCGATGATCGCAAACATCAGCTCCGCTTCCGAAACCACTTCCCCGTTCACCAAACACTGCCCGGCAGCTTTGCCAATCTTCCCTCGTGATTTGGTCAATTCCACATGCATGGTCAAAACGTCCCCTGGCATCACTGGCTTACGAAATTTAGCTTTATCCACGCTCATGAAATATCCCAATTTCCCCGCATTCTCCGTATTCCGTAACAAAAGGATGCTGGCTACCTGCGCCATCGCCTCGATCTGTAACACTCCAGGCATAATCGGATGATCAGGAAAGTGTCCTTGGAAATAAGGTTCGTTGATCGTCACCAGCTTCATCCCCACCGCTTTAGTTGCCCCTTCAAATCGCAGAATCCTGTCGACCATCAGAAACGGATAACGATGAGGCAGAATCTTCATTACCTCGTTCGTATCCATCGACCTCTCGCCCACTGGAATATTTTCCACAGGCATCAACGCGGACTGGTAGGCACGGTACGCCTTGTAGAGGGCTTTGGCGAAAAGCAGGTTCAGCCCGTGACTGGTTTTCGAAGCCAAAATATGCGCACGAATCGGCACGGGGAACAAAGCCAAATCCCCCATGATGTCCAAAATCTTGTGCCGAACGAATTCGTCTGGGTAGCGGAGCGGTTCTTTACTCATGACCGACTCGCCACGAATCACGATGGCGTTTTCCAAACTCCCGCCCTTAATCAGCCCCTTGGCCAAAAGAGGTTCCACTTCTTCGTAAAAAACAAAGGTTCGCGCCCGACCAATCTCCTTCGCGTAATTTTCAGCACCCACCTCAATGCTCAGATACTGAGTATGGAAAGGAGTATGATTGGCGTTGGTACAGGAAACCTTGAAACCATCGTGGGGCAAGGCCGCCATGTAGCCTCCATCAGGAGTCGTCACCCAAACTGGCTCGCGAATCTCAAAAACAGTTCGCGGAGCTTCCAACTCTTTTCGACCCGCCTTGGCCAGCATCTCCAAGAACGGAGCGGCACTCCCATCGCCAATCGGAGGTTCGTTCGCATCCAACTCAATCAGTGCGTTATCAATCTCCAACCCGCGTAGCGCCGAGAGAAGATGCTCAACTGTGCTCACCTTGACACTGCCTTCAGCCAAGGTCGTCGCACGCTCCACCTGCTTCACTTTCTCTAAAAAGGCGGGAATCGTCGGTTGATCCGCCAAATCCATCCTGCGGAACTGGTACCCTGACCCCGCTAGCGCAGGTTTCACCGTCAAGCGGACCTTGGCCCCGCTGTGCAGGGAGGTTCCCGTCATGCTCGCTTCATGCTCTACGGTGGATTCACGTGGAGTTGCCATTCCACTTTCTACACATTTTTTCCCCTTGAGTCATCCCCCTTATCTCCCCCATTTCACCCCTTGGCCCTCCTCTGCTAGGGTACCTCCTTGAGCCAACCTGTTCAGGATGAGGGGATTCTGTTCCATCTTCGCCGCCAAGGGGAAACCAGCTTCCTCGCCGTCTGGCTCACCCGCCAGCACGGAGTCGTTCGTACCCTTGCCCGCGGTGCCGCCAAACCAGGAAGTCCCCTGAAAGGGCACCTCGATCTTTTTCACGAATGCGAGATTTCTTGGGACCGCTCCCGCCGAGGCCACTTGCACCATCTCAAAGAAGCCCGCCTTAGGGAAACCCACGCCGGACTCCGCCAATCGTATTCGCGCCTTCTTGCCGCCACCTACTTCTCCCAAACCATCGAGCACCTCGCAGAACCCGACGCCGATCTCGGTTCCCTTCACACTCTTCTCCAATCCGCACTTACGTGGCTCGATAAAAAAGATCCCCACGCCCTACTCGTCGAAAGATTCGAACGAGCAGTCCTAAAAACCCTCGGCACCAACCAGGCCAATCGTACCGCCCGCTCCCTTCTTGACGACCTCTCCCACCGTCGCCCCAAGTCTTACGCCGCCCTCATGAAAATAGTCTCCACTTTCTCTAGATAAATCAGGCAAGAATGTCCCCGCGCGTATCGTGGTCGATCTGGCCTTAGCTCCCTATATGGATTCTTGCCGCCTCTCGACTCTCATCAAAGCCCTGCAAATTACTCGCGCCCGAAAGACGAAGCTCATCGTTTGTAATCTTTCCACCCGAGTGCGCAGTGTTTTCGAACTATCCCGGTTAACCACAGTCTTAACTATTTTCGAGAACCACACCCAAGCCGTTCTAGCCCAGCCCTACATTTCCTCTTAATCCTGAAAGGACTTACGGGTTGGAGTGCATCTCAGCTCCCTCCAGCCTTCAACGTCGCCAGTAATTCATCCAGCGAGACACTGACGATGGTCGAAGCCAAATCACTGACTGCAAAAGGTAAAATTAATTCCCGACCGTGCACCATCGAACCACAGCTATAAACCACATTCGGAACATACCCCTCTCGCTCCGCCCCCTCAGGCGCCAAGAGGGGCTCTCGCAAACGCCCAATCACCCGGCTGGGGTCATCAAGATCCAAGAGGGTCGCCCCAATACAATATTTCCGCATCGGGCCAACCCCATGGGTGATAACCAACCAACCCTCTTCCGTCTCAATCGGGGACCCACAGTTTCCAATCTTGACCGATTCCCACATAGCGGCAGGTCGCAAAATAAGCTGAGGATCCGCCCAATAGTAAGGACTATCGGAATACATCAGAAACAGATTCTCGTCGTCATACCGAGAAAGCATGGCGTAGCGACCACCCACTCGACGCGGAAAGAGAGCCATTCCCTTATTCTGCACTCTGCCTCCATTTAAAGTAAGAATCCGAAAATTAAGAAAATCTAAGGTCTCAATAAACTGAGGTAGAATCGCCCTGCCGTTGTAGGCGGTGTACGTGGCGTAATACATAACCGATCCATCGTCCTCCGTAAAACGGACAAAACGTGCGTCCTCAATTCCGTTCGTCTCGTTCGGAGATACCGGAAAGATGATCCGTTCACTCAAAGCTAAGGTTTCGGGAAAATGCAGTTCATAATTAGAATCCGCTAACCATTGAATACATTCCAAGGTGCGCTTCAAATCGCGGGTCTCCGGTTTCGTTTCCTGCCGAACCACCCTGAGCATTTTTGTTAAATCAACTAGCGTGAAAGTCTCCCCCAACGGGGTCATGACTGCGTCCGCATAGCTATTATCAAATCCCATTTCCGCCAACTTAATACTGAACCGTTTCTTTTTATAACTAGGATTCGCCACGATTTCAGGCGCCGTCACGTAATCAGAAATAGGATCCATCGTGATCTCCCCTGAAGGCGAAATCAGTCCCGTACGAAACTCTATCGACGAGATATGTCCTTCGCCCGTTGCACGCAAACTCATGAGGAATCGCACCGCCCCTTGGGCTACTCCACTTTGATCAGGATGGGCCACGATCGATGGATTAAAAATCGCTGCCGACTCCAGAGCGTACTCGCCAGAAAATAGTGCCCCAAGGAGTAGCTTTCTTTTTTCCGAAAGCGGTCGCTGGGTAAAAACATGTCCTTCTACGCGCTTAAAGTTCGCCAAAAGGAGTGTTCCCAGGTCGCGATGGCGCGATTCGAAATCTTTCCAGACCTTACCTAGCTCCTGCGTTACCTCCTCCTCAGTTAAGGCGAGAACTCTTCCCAAGGTCGTGGTGATTCGGTGCAC
Organism: Verrucomicrobia subdivision 6 bacterium; assembly: GCA_947441075.1. Classification (GTDB taxonomy): domain Bacteria; phylum Verrucomicrobiota; class Verrucomicrobiia; order Methylacidiphilales; family Verrucolacustridaceae; genus Verrucolacustris. The sequence goes on along the minus strand of CANESK010000007.1, from coordinate 27,898 downwards.
CTCAGATGGGATAAAAGGCCGCAGGAGGACCCTTCTGCTCTGAGGGACAATGGACAAATCGTGGCGACGCAGGCGAATGGCATTCATCAGAAGAGGCTCGGTGGACGAGCAATTAACTGCTCCGCATAGTTCATTTCTGCCAAAGAAAGATGGAAGGCCAAAGAAGACTCCGCCCCCTGATTCTCATTCACCCGATCGGCATGTAACCCGTCGCTACAACCACCCGTCCCTGAGTCATACAAGGCCAGGCCAAGATCATTTCGCCCTAAAAACCACTCGAACGCTCTTCGCGCCTCTTTTGTCCACTGAGGGTCTTGGGTCGCTCGAAAGGCTTCATGGCAGGCGGACACCATAGCCTGAGCCTCCACCGGCTGCTGATCGAAATCTGCCCGTGCCCCATCCCTCTCATAAAAACCATTCGAACCAATCGGCCGGAAACACCCAGCCTGTGTTTTCTGAATCGATACCAACCAACGCAACGAAGCTAATCCCACCTGCAAAGCATCCCCGCACGGCATCCACTGCCCACTTAAAATGAGTGCTTGGCAAAGTCGCGCATTTTCATACGTCACCCTCGATTCGAACCAAGGCCACTCCTTCGACTGGCAATCTCGCCAACGTTGCATCAGCTTTTCCGTCAGAACTGCTCGAATCGCCTTCGTCTGTTGGTCGTCAGGAAAGGTACGTAAATATTCATGAATTCCCAAAAGAGCGAAACTCCAGGCCCGCGGAGAAGAAAATGTTTCTACGATGGGTAGGCCCGCTTCGAATAATCGAGCTGCCAACCGCCGATGACCTTGATGCTTGGAACGTCCAACCCCTGAACCCAAGGCCCACAAGGCACGCCCTTGACTATCCTCACTTCCACAAGGCTCTAACCACTCCCTACCGTGGCTCATAAAGTTGCGGAACCGACTTTGCTCGGCGTCCCAGGCTGCGCTCAGGAACGCGAGATACCGCGTTGCCAACTGCTCCAAGACTCCCTCAGGCGCAGGATCCCCGAGCTCTTCAAGAACATGACAAAGAATAAACGCTCTGGCGTTGTCGTCCGTACAGTAACCTTGGCTAAAGTTTGGAACCGTGAAGGTTGCGTGCTGAAAAATACCCGTGCCATCGCTCATATGGATCAGATGATCCAAACGACTTGGCGGCAGGTCATACGGCCGATGGTCAAGGGTCCATCCCTCGAAAGCCGCCCGCGGGTTGGCTTTACGATCTGCTCGGGCCCGCTGAAATGACTCCAGATAACGCTCTCCTACCGCAGGCCAAATCATCTCCCGGCCGAGAGCATAGGCGTTACGGCGCATCTTATTCAGATGAGCAGGATCGTCCAGTAGGGCACAAACACTTTTGGCAATTGCCCCAGCATCTCGAAACGGCACGAGCATTCCCCGCCCCTCCGCGAGTAGCTCCTGCGCATGCCAATACGGAGTAGAAACCACCGCTTTGCCCGCACCAAAGACATAGGCCAGCGTGCCCGAGGTAATTTGGCTCTCCTCGAGATAAGGGGTCAGATAGATATCCGTCGCCCCAATAAACTCCTGCAACTCCTCCAACTCTAAAAACTGATTGTAGAAAATAATATGCTCCTTCACCCCACGATCGTCCGCCAATCGCTCCAAACTTAAGCGATAACTCTCCCCCTCTTGCGCCAAAAGATGGGGATGCGTCACCCCTAACACCAGATAAACCACCTCGGGATGCTGCTGGACGATCTTAGGCAGCGCCTCAATCACATGCTCAATTCCTTTACCCGGTCCGATTAAACCAAAGGTGAATAGGACCTTTCGACCCTCGACCCCCAATCGCTCCTTAAATAATTCTGAATCGAGAAACTTCGTATTCGGAATTCCGTGCGGAATGATATCCACTTTCTCCATCGAGACTCCATATACCTCCTCAAGAATCTTTGCCCCCTTGCGTGCCATTACGATCAATCGATCACTCCGCTTAATTAACTCCTGCATCACTTCCCGCTGAGCATCATTCGGCTTCGTTAAGACGGTGTGTAAGGTTGTCACAACCGGCATGCGCACCTCTTTTAATAAGGCCAAAAGATGACTTCCTGCCGTCCCTCCATAGATCCCAAATTCATGCTGCACACTTAACACATCCGCATTGTGGAAATTAAGAAAGTCAGCCGCACGCCGATAGGAATCTAGCTTCTTCTCCGCCATTTGAAATCGTACCCGAGGAGGGTAGGCATAGCCTTCCGCCCGGTCATTGACTGCCCCGACGTAACAATCCGAACCCAAGGCAGCGCCCGCCACCGCTTCGCATAAATCACTCGTAAAGGTCGCAATCCCACAAAGTCTCGGCAAATAGTCCCCCAGAAATGCTATGCGCTTGGGTACCGAGGAAGTGTCGGTTCCGGTTTTCACCTTTGCGCCGTTGTTCCGCTTTGTTTTTCCTACCGATTTAGAAACTTTTCTGACCCGCCCAGAACCGTTCAACGAGGTAGTCCCTGTCTCTTTAGACTTTCTCGGCTGACTCGATTGCCTTCGTCCCTTTTTTACCCCAGAAGTACTCATCGTCTTAGGATACCTGAGAATTCAATGGAGTCCGTCTAAATAGGAAGCCCATCCCCCTTTAACCCCATAGAAACCCAAATACGAAAAGTTGCCCAAAACGGACCGAGCCGCTACTCGCCATTAAATAATTCGCAATGCCTAGTTCAAACAACCACCGGAACACCACCCACGGGCGCATCGACCCACTTGCCATGTTCTCGAATCAAATCCTGCAACCGCTCCACCGCTTCCGCCTCAGGAATGTTAAATTTTACTGGCGTCCGGCCGACGTAGAGATTGATTTTTCCAGGCGCTCCTCCTACATAGCCAAAATCCGCATCCGCCATCTCCCCCGGTCCGTTGACGATACAACCCATCACTGCAATTTTAACCCCCTTCAGATGCTGTGTTCCCGCCTTAATCTTGGCCGTCGTGCTTTGCAGGTCAAAAAGAGTCCGCCCGCAGGAGGGACACGCCACATAATCGGTTTTAAAGATCCGACTACCCGCCGCCTGTAAAATATTAAACCCCAATCGCAAACAGGCTCCTGGCGCTGGCTCACCCCTAACCAGAATCGCATCCCCAATTCCATCGCAAAGCAATGCCCCAAGATGAATCGAGGCCCGAATCAGCCCACTCAGTCCGCCCTCCGAGGAGTCTGGCTTCAAAGTGTCCTTCAGAAGAATCGGGTGTCTTGCCGGGATTCTTGCCGCCAGCATCCGCGTGGCTGAAACGAGATTCAAATCGAGCCCGTCCTTAACCGCCACAACCACCGCCTCCTTCATCGCCTCCAAAGCCGCGATCTCCGCGTCGTTACGCGGATCTACTTCCACCACAGAGGTCTTTTCATAAACCAACTCAGGCGCCAAATCACCCAACTGCGCCAAACGCGGGCGCAAAGCCTCCTCCACCTTAGCCGAAACAAAAACCCTGGGCGGTTCCTCCCCTCCGAGGGCCACACCCGATCTCAACACCTTCGAACTCGCCCGTTTTGTAAAACTAAACGGATCGTAGGAAAGAACCGTCGTCGAATCGAAACTCCCCTGAGCTCTCTCCTCCAAGTATTTTACTAACGCCCGCCCTACGGGAATCTCGTGAATACTGTCTTCTGTCAAACTCACTCGAATGGTATCGCCAAGACCATCCAGCAGGAGCGAGCCGATGCCAATCGCACTCTTAATTCGCCCATCCTCCCCGTCCCCCGCCTCCGTCACACCAAGATGCAAAGGATAATTCCAATCTGCCCCTTCTTTCTCCAGCGCTGCCGTCAGCAGACGGTAAGCCTCAATCATCACCTTTGGATTGGATGACTTCATCGAGAAGAGGAAATTGTGAAAATTTAGCCTTCTCGCGATTCGCGCAAACTCCAGTGCACTCTCCACCATCCCGTGCGGAGAATCCCCATAGCGATTCATAATCCGGTCCGAGAGGGAGCCGTGATTTGTCCCAATCCGAATCGCAATCTTTCTCTCGGCGCAGATTTTTACCAAAGGGGTGAACGTCTCCTCAATTCGGCCCAACTCTTCAGCATACTGCTCATCGGTATACTCCCGAATCGCGAACTTTTTCTTGTCGGCAAAATTCCCAGGATTAATCCGAACTTTCTCGACCCATTGAGCTGCTTCCAGAGCCGCATCTGGCTTGAAATGAATATCGGCGACGATCGGCACGTCACATCCAGCGGCCAGTAGCTCCTTTTTTATTTTCTGAAGATTAGCCGCATCCTTAATCGTCGGTGCCGTAATCCTTACGATCTCACATCCCACTTTCACCAGTTCAAGGGTCTGCTTGACCGAAGCCGCCGTATCCATGGTGTCCGAGGTAATCATACTCTGCACCCGAATCGGATGGCTTCCTCCAATCCCAACCTTTCCCACTTTCACTTCACGAGTTGGGCGCCTTAGGTAGCGATAAGCGCTAGCGCAGTAACTTTTCATTTCGTCCTCTTTTGAAAAATCGGCATATCCGCGCTCTCCGTAGGTTTTTCCATCCGCCTCTTTAAACGCATCGAGTCATGGTAAGTGACCAGAAGAAAGAATCCAGCCAGCAAGACGACGAAGCAGGTCTGAATCATCCCAATAGTTTTGGCTTGCAACTGTCGCCTCCGTACCGCTTCCACAATCGAAAAAAGGATGTGCCCTCCATCGAGAACCGGAATCGGCAGAAGATTGAGCACCGCCAGATTCACATTCAAAATCACACTAAAATAAAGAACCAACCTAGGGTCAGTGCGCAGAAGAGAAACCAATCGTTCAAAGATCCCCAGTGGTCCACTCAGATGTTGCAACCCCACGCTGGAGGCAGGAGTGACCAACGCACGTAAGGTGCGCAAGACCAACCCTGCCGCCGAACTCACCTGCTCCTGCGGGGTCGGGTGGGTAATCTGAACCTCACTCGGCTTCCAGATCACCCCGATCATCCTATCCTTCCGATTGGTCGCTTTTTCTGGCCTGAGGTTCACCGAAATCTCCCCGCCCGAAGCCTGCTCCACCCTCAGAGTAAGTACCGCTTGGCCCGCATCCACCGCCGCCTTGACCGCTGCAGGGCTCCACAATTTTTTCCCGTCCAACATCACTATTTTATCCCCACTTTGGATGCCCGCACGGTCAGCTGGTCCATCCACAATTACTTTATCCACCACGGCCGATTGGGCGGGATACATTTCAAAGCCCAATCGCCTCAGACCTTCCATCTCCGCATCTCGCTCGGGTAAAATCCTAGCGGTCACGATCTCCCTGCCCCCCCGATCCAGTTCCAGCAGTATCTCTTTATCCGTTCCCAATAAAATGCTCTCAACCACCGCCCCAGGGCGACCCGCCCAACGCTCAGGTCGCTGCTGGTCAATCGCCAGGATTACATCCCCTGGCAAAATCCCTGCTTTGGCCGCAGGGGTGCCTGGCTCCACCCAGCCAATTGTCGTCGTCCGATAAGTCATATTCGTCGGCACCCCAAAGATCCACACTCCCACCGCGCAAAGCACCCCCAACCCCAAACTGGCCACTGGACCCGCCAACGCCGTAAAGATTTTCGCCCCAGGCGATGCAGGAGGCAGATCTTGCACATCCTGTTCCGATTTGCCTTCAATCCCCTCCGCAGGACTCATCTGCGGTAGCTGAACAAATCCCCCAAGAGGGAGTAAGTTCACCTGCCACTCCACCCCATCCACCACTTTGCCATAAATCTTAGGGCCGAATCCGATAGCAAACTTCTCCACCACTAATCCCGCTCTTCGAGCGGCACAAAAATGCCCGAACTCGTGCGCTGCCACCGTCAGGCCAAAAAGAAAAAGAGCCAAAACAATCGTTCCCGCCACCGTAACGATTTCCAGCCAAGGCAAAGAAGCCAGAAAACTCATACGGCTACCTGCAGGGCGGTTTTAGCCTGAGCGCGGGCCCACTGATCGGCCGCAATAATTGCTGCCAGTTCGGGCTTCTTCTCGTTGGCGTGAGCCGCCATGACCTTTTCCACCATTTCCCATATCCTCGGGAAAGAAATTTTTTCTTCAAGAAAAGCCTCCACCGCCACCTCGTTAGCTGCGTTAAAAACTCCTGGCAACGTCCCCCCAGCCTCCCCCGCTTCTCGAGCTAAGCGCAAGGCAGGAAACCTTTTCTCGTCAGGGGTTTCGAAGGTCAGGGAGCCAATCTTTGCCAAATCCAAGGGCGGCAACCCGCTGGGTAGGCGCTGCGGATAGGTCACCGCATACTGAATCGGAAAACACATATCCGTCACACTCAGTTGGGCCAAGACCGATCCGTCTACAAACTCCACCAACGAGTGAACCAGACTCTGCGGATGCACCACCACCTCAACTTGGCTCATCGGCAACCCGAAAAGCCAGTGGGCCTCGATCATTTCAAGCCCTTTATTGAACATCGTCGCGGAATCGATCGTGATTTTCTTCCCCATCGACCAGGTCGGATGTTTCAGTGCCTGCGCCACCGTGACCTTCTTCAGCTCCTCGACTGAGCTCTTTCGAAACGGCCCGCCCGACGCCGTGAGAATGATTTTCCGAACCTCCTGGCTCTTGGCCCCTTGCAAACACTGGAAAATAGCGTTGTGTTCACTATCCACAGGCAAAACTTGGCGTTGATTCTTTTTTGCTTCCCCCATGACTGCGGAACCCGCCAGAACCAGAATCTCCTTACTCGCCACCGCCAAATGTTTTCCCGTTCGCAAAGCCGCTAAAGCAGGAGCGAGCCCCGCCGTCCCCACCACCGCCACTAGGACCATATCCGCTTCTGTCTCTTCCACCATTCGACTCAAACCTTCCGCTCCTGGGTAAAATTTTGTTCCTTGGGGTAAGTCCTTTTTCACTTTCTCCGCCGCACCTAGATCGGAAACTGCCACTGCCTTCACCCCAAACTCCCGCGCCTGAGCTAAAACTCGCTCACCGCTTTTGGCCACCCCCAACCCCACCAATTTCATCGTTTCGGGTAGCGCCCGTGCAACCTTGCAGGTGCTCTCCCCAATCGAACCGCTCGAGCCCAGAAGAATAACCCGCTTCATATTCTCCCCGTGAAAACTAGATATCCGTAGAAGACAGGCAAACTAAAGAGCAGGCTATCCACTAGATCCAAGGCTCCGCCAATTCCTGGGAGAAATTGCCCAGAGTCGGTTACCCGAGCATCCCGTTTGACCACCGATTCTCCCAAGTCTCCAATCACACTGACCACCGCCAAGCCGATTCCCAAAATCCAGCCATGAACCCCCGCTAGACTGCCCAAGGATTGAGGAAAATAGTGAATCAAGCCGAGGCTCGTAAGTAGAGCAATCAGCACCCCACCCACCAGTCCTTCCCAAGTCTTTTTTGGGCTGATCACTGGACTTAGTTTCGTCCGCCCAAAGAGATTCCCTGCCACGTAGGCTCCAACGTCAGTAAATTTAGTCACTGCCACCGCATAAACTAGGAGAGCCACCCCACCCCCTTGGGGCACACAGTAAAGAATCTTAGTCGCATAGTTCAGCAAGTATGGAACGTAAAAGAAGCCGAAGAGAGTCAAAGCCATTGCAGTAGTCGCACCCTCAACCTTCGGATGAAACACTCTCCGCGTCAGTGCCCCCAAAATTACTAAAAGCACCAAGACCGCCTCGCCCGAGAAAGCATCGGGAAATCCTCCCGTGGGAGAGACGACTGAGAAGAAGGTCGCCCCATAAAGCAGTGCCCCCGCCAAGAGCCCAGTTTTCAAGAAGACGGTGCGTCCTGCAGTCTGCTGTGAAAGATAAAACTCTCGCTGGGCAGCCAGCCCGACGATGGCGATGAGCAGAAAAACCCCGTTGGTATAACGCAGGGTGACCAGCGTAAGAATAATGCCCCAAAGCAGGAGCGAGGAGAGTAGACGCCAGCCCAGCATGGCTAGATTCCTCCAAATCGGCGGTCACGCCCCGCATAATCCGCCAACGCCTTGGCAAATTCATCTTTCCCGAAATCGGGCCAGAGGACAGGCGTCACATAAATCTCTGCGTAGGAAATCTGCCAAAGCATAAAGTTACTGATCCGCATCTCGCCGCTGGTGCGAATTAAGAGATCGGGATCAGGAATTCCCTCCGTGTAGAGGTGCGCCGAGACCGTCTCCTCCGTGATCTTCTCGGGATCCAGCTTGCCTGCCTTTATTTCGCGTCCCATCGCCTGCATCGCTTCGGTAATTTCCACGCGGGAGCCGTAACTCAAAGCAAGAATCAGATCGAGGCGAGTATTCGCTTTCGTTCTTTCGATCGCACCCTCCAGCTCCTCTCTTACGGCTTCAGGTAAGTCCTGCCGTCTCCCAATCGTTCGCAAACGAATCCCTTCCTTACCCATTTCGTTCAGCTCCTCCCGAATCACACCCCGTAGAAGACCCATCAATCCCTGAACCTCATCCCTCGGTCTCTGCCAGTTTTCCACCGAGAAGGCGTAGAGAGTCAAATAACGCACACCGTGATCGATGGCGGCTTGTGCTACAGCTTTTACCGATTTGCGCCCTGCCTCATGTCCACTAAGACGAGGAAGGTGGTGCTGACTCGCCCATCGGCCATTGCCATCCATAATGATGGCGACGTGACGGGGAATCTCTGCCGGATTGGATTTCTTACCCATGCCGAAAGGTCTGGTCACGGCCAGCTCCCACAGAAATCAGGCCGAGGGGAGCGCCAACCAAATCCTTGATCGCAGAGAGATAAATCCGTGCCTTGCGCGGAAGCTCTTTCCAGTGACGCGCTTCCGTGGTCGGCTGACACCATCCTTCGAAGTTTCGATAAATGGGACGACAGCGACTCCAGTCAGCCGCATCAACTGGTGGCTCCTTCAAATACTTTCCTCGGAGACGATAACCCACGCACACGGGGATTTTTTCCAACCCATCCAAACCGTCCAAATTAGTCATGGCCATCTCCGTCACCCCATTGAGCTGAACCGCCCGCCTCACCAGCACCGCATCGAACCAACCACAACGGCGTGCTCGGCCCGTCGTCGAACCGAATTCACGGCCCATCCCATGCAGGAGATGTCCCAGAGTTCCATCTTCCGTAACAAAAGGACCACCCCCAACCCGTGTGGTGTAGGCCTTCAATACTCCAACCACTCGGTGAATCGCCGTCGGTGGCACTCCCGTTCCGGTGCAGGCCCCGCCCGCAGTGCAATGGGAACTGGTCACGAAGGGATAAGTTCCATGATCCACATCCAAAAAAGTTCCCTGTGCCCCCTCGATCAAAATCCGTTGCCCCGAGGCCACTGCGCGATGAGCCAAGGTCACCCCATCTGCCAAGTAAGGTCGAAGAAACCGAGCGGCCGCTTCCACTTCTCGAATCGTTTTGGTCGCCGAGATTTTTACCCAGCCTTGCCCACGAGAGGCTCGGTTATGCAACGCCACCCGCTCGCGTATCCGCCGAGCCAAGTCGCGGGAGGGCAAGGCCAACTCTCCCGCGCGAAGTCCCACCCGAGCTGCTTTATCCGCGTAGGCTGGCCCGATCCCCCTCCCTGTCGTGCCAATTTTTCCACTTCCCCGACGTTTTTCGAATCCCTGATCCACCGCTCGGTGGTGCGGGAGAACCAGATGCGCCTGCGCTGCCAAATGCAAACGACCACGCGTACGGATCCCCCGCTTCGTCAGTCCCTCAATTTCTTTGACCAGGCCCGTGGGATCGACCACCGCTCCACCCGCAATCAGGCAGGAAACTTTTCCTCGCAAAATTCCCGAGGGAATCAAGTGCAAAACGTACTTCTCCTTGCCGATTTCAACCGTATGGCCGGCATTATTTCCCCCTTGCGCCCGCAAAACCCAATCCGCCTCCGCCGCCATCACATCGAGGATTTTGCCCTTACCTTCGTCTCCCCATTGGAGACCGAGAACGATCGTGACGGTGGGCTTCAACGTCCGATGCTCGTGTACTCGAAACCAAGAGAGATCATTTCCGCAGGATTGAGCAGGTTCCGGCCATCGAATATTCTTGGGGTTCTCATCAAGGTTTTGATCTTACTCCAATCGAGTAAACGATACTCAGGCCATTCTGTCGCTATAATAAGCACATCCGCTCCTTCCGCTACTTGATGGGCATCAGCCATAATCTCCACATTTTTCGGTAGTAGCTCCTTGGCCTTCTCTCCTCCCTTGGGATCGTGGCAGCGGATGATCGCGCCCTCTGCTGCCATCCGCCGAATCAACTCGACCGCCACACTACACCGCACGTCGTCCGTGTTTCCTTTGAAGGCTAATCCCAACTGCCCAATTTTCTTGTCCCTCATCGTCCAAAGGGAGGCCCGAATCTTTTTCAGGAAACGCTCAGGAATTGCCGCGTTGATTTTCTCTACTTCACGCATCAAGCCAAAATCCACACCCATCTCTTCTGCAATCCGAATAAAGGCGCTGACATCTTTCGGGAAACAGGAACCCCCATACCCGAGTCCTGCCTGCAGGAAAGCCCGCCCGATTCGTGCATCCGACCCCATGCCCTCGGCGACTTGGGTCACATCGGCCCCGCCCGCCTCACAAACCGCTGCCACCAAGTTGATATAAGTAATCTTCAGGGCCAAAAAACTGTTGGCCGCATGCTTAATCAGTTCCGCACTATTTAAATCGGTGATGATAATCGGGGCTTTGAATGGTTCGTAAACCGCACGCATCGCCGCCACGGGACGCTGGGAAGCCACCCCAATGACAATTCGATCAGGTTTCTGTAGATCGGCCACCGCACTTCCCTCACGAAGAAACTCAGGATTACTCACCACATCAAATTCGATCCCTTTCGGCCCGTATCGGCGAATCGTTTCCGCTACCTTCTCACCTGTTTTAACTGGGACGGTGCTTTTATCGACAATGATCCGATAAGCAGGCAGCGCCTCAGCGATCTCACGCGCCACCGCTTCCACGTAGCTCAGGTCAACCGATCCGTCATCTTGTGGCGGAGTGGGCACGGCAATAAAGATCACCTCCGAATTGGCCACCGCTTCTTGGGTCGATGCCGTAAAAGAGAGTCGCTTGAGTTGAACATTCCGCCGAACGAGCTCCTCTAATCCTGGCTCGTAAATAGGTATATGACCTGCCTGCAACTCCTTCACTTTGGCCTGATTGTTATCTACGCAAAGAACCGTGTGTCCCGCTTCCGCCAAGCATGTCCCTGTGACAAGTCCAACGTACCCTGAACCGATAATCGATAATTTCATCCGCTAAACTCTAAAGGAACTAGCTCCAACACCGCTAGGGAGAAGTGCTTCCCACCCCTTGCTGATTCCCCCCTAGGCCCACCCCCGAACTGGACGGGTTTTGATTGAATCCCAAGGGAAGATCAGGAAACGCCTTTAAAGTGAGCGTAGCTAAAGCGACAAACTCGGATGGAGCTCCATCATTCTGACGATTCCCAACCTGCGCCCCCACGATCCATGCTCCGATATCCCGATAGACCCCAAGGTTGACCTGCTGCAAGAGGCCAGGATTAACCGAGTAGGTCAAACCCCCATTGACCATCCAGCTTTCATTCAACCGATAGCTCGCCACCGCGTTGACTAAACTGGTCTGCGTATTGGTCAAAACCTCATTATTCAGAGCATCCAAATAGGAAAAGCTTTCCAGATACGAGTAACTACCCCCCAGCTGCAAGGCTGGCATCACCTGCCACATACTTCCAAGGTTCAGCGAGTTGAATCCATTGCCACTAATCGCCGTGGTCGCTCCCACCGTCGCCGTCCACCAAGGCACTGGCATGACATTGAGCACATTATACAGTTCAGGCAAATCAGAGGGCACTGTTTCAGGAACCTGCACGCTTTCGTAGTTCAAGCTGGTCAGCTCGGGCCGAATCGGCTGGTAATCAGTATAGATTTTCCAGTTGGCCAATTCATACGGAGCACCGTCTCTTTTCGTCATCATCCGATTCATCATTCCGGGCCGAACGATTAGCAGTTTGTCGATCGAATCGATCGAGTTGTAGAGGGAGGAATTGAGCGGCTGCGATTCGGTTGTATTCACTCGATTATCGAACCCAGCAAATTCGTTTGGCCGAACATTAGGCTGTGGAATATAGCTCGCTTGGATGAAAGGCTCGAAGACGTGGCGGATGCCGTCGATAGCCCATGCCTTGTTTTTAATATCGGTCCAAGTTGCGTAGGCCTTGGTCGAGGCATCGATCCCAAAATTGAATACATATCGCAAGAGCGAAGTGTCCGAGAGGGCTTGATTATTGCCCACATCGTACCCCGGTCCACCAGATGTATTCTGCACGGCCCCATCTCGGGTCAGGTTGCTTCGTGTGTAGACCGTTCCTCGAATTCCCGCACGAGGCGCCACATTCAGCCAATCGAAGTACTGTCGGGGATAAATCAGCTGATGAAAAGTGTCGTAGCGGATTGCGGTGTAGTCGGTCTGATTAGAAACTTGGTTCCACTGCGTGCCGAGGTAGCCCACACTCGACTCCCCTTCGTAGGCCAACCCAGGGTTGGCGGTGGGATCCTTAATCAGTTCTTCTGCATCGTACGTCCCTGGAATGTACTGGCGCTTAAATTCGATTTTAGCCGAGGGCTTCTGCTGCTGGGTTTGGAATAGATTATTGAGCTGGGTCCGAGCATTGGCCGTCACCGTGAAATTAGCATCCTGATACATTGCATCGAGATAAGTGTTGGGCTGCTGGTCCCGCATGTATTCATCCGCAAAGAAATCTTGGGTCACATAGGCATCGCTCAAAACATTCAGGTGGGATCTCGAAGTCAGAGCGGGGGTGTCGAAGGCTGGGGCACGGTCTGCATCCACTGGGTTACCCCCCTTGAGAATCGTGGTGTTGTGTTTGTAGGGAAAATAGTACCGGCCACGGGGCGGAGCTGCCGCTAATGGACGCTCGCTGTCTCCTTCATAAATCTGGTAACCGCGATCGTTAATATACCAGCCACGGAGTGCAACTTCAGTCACCGGATGATCCGAGTTTTTACTTGGAGTGATGTACGATGCTTCCGCGCCTCCCGCCCAACCTCGCCGGCCATAGTTAGCTACCGTCACCCCACCCTTGAGTTTGTCGGTGATGGCAAAGCGGTAGGTGCCGATGACATAGGTTCCGAGACGGGTGACTGAACCGAAGGAGATGTCGGGAGAATCCCCCATGTCTCTTTCGTAAAGAGCCAGGGATGGAAAGTAGAAAAAGGGCACATCCCCGAAGTACCCCACCGAATTTTCCACAATGGTTTTGTCCTTTGGATAAATACTGAGGGAGGATGCCTTTGTTTTCCATCCGGGTGTTTCCCGGTTGTCGGTACTATAAATGCCATCTCCAATTTCGTAGTGGCCCAGTTCGGGGGTGTTGATCGAATCACCCTCCACCATCATTTTCCCCTCTAAAAAACGAAATTTTTCTGAGAGCATTTTTTTTGTACGAAAATTATAGGTAAGCAGATCCCCTCGATACATCTGCCCCGTCATATACAACCGCACGTTCCCTTTGGCTGTGGCCTCTTTACTTTTGGGATTGAAATGGACTTCATCTGCCATCAGAAGGTCCCCGCCGTAGGTCACCACTACGTTGTCTTTCGCGTAGTAAATTCCTCCCTCGTAACGATTCGCCCCATCCGAAGTAATCTGTAGCGGTGGCTCTACCGATTCGGGGCTCTCTTGGGTCTGTGCAACAACCCACCCCACCGGAGCCAAGGACAGGATCAGGGCACAGAAAACAACCCTCCATGAAGCGTTTATTTTCATGAGATTACGTAAAAAGTACTAGCTAAATTCCCCCATCTGCCCAGCGAAATCCTTCCGCATATTCCCTATCGGAATTATTAACGCATAATTCTTATTATAAACTAGTTACGACTCCACTCCAGCATCCTCTCAATCGGTAATCTGGCTTTCTCGATTGTTTCTTTACTCAAACTCACCTCTGGCGCCAAGTTTTCCAAGGCACCTAACGCCTTTTCCAATGTATTCATCTTCATATAGCGACACTCTGCACAAGCGCAGCGATCGGTTGGTCCCGCCAAAAACTCCTTGTCCGGCATCTCCCTGCGCAATCGATGCAACATTCCCTCCTCTGTCACCACAATAAAGGCACGGACCGAAGAATTGCGACAGTACCCGACCATCTTTTCGGTCGAACACACCTCATCCGCCAAAGCCCTCACCGCCCGAGTGCACTCTGGGTGGGCCACCACTAGCGCCTCAGGATGTTCTTGCCTCATCCTATCAATCGAAGACGCCGTAAACTCCATGTGCACGTAACAATCCCCATCCCATAACCGCATCGACCGACCCGTTTTCTGGATCACCCAATCCCCCAAATTCCGATCGGGTAGAAAAAGAATCTCTCGGTCCGCTGGCACTCTCTGCACGATCCGTTCCGCATTGCCCGAGGTGCAGATCACATCGCTCTGCGCTTTCACCGCCGCCGTGCAGTTCACATAGGAAACAACGTAGAGACCAGGATTCTCCTCAAGGTAGGCCCGTAGCTTGTCTGCGGGACAAGAATCCGCCAAAGAACAGCCCGCATTCAGATCAGGCATGAGGACCTTCTTCTCTGGATTAACAATCTTGGCTGTCTCCGCCATAAAGTGAACCCCGCAAAAAAGAATGCATTTTCCCTTCGCCTTTTGCGCCTCGTAACTCAGCCCCAGCGAATCTCCTACATAGTCCGCCACCTCCTGAATTTCCCGCGGCTGATAATTGTGGGCCAAAACTACCGCCTCCCTCTCTTTCTTTAAGCGAACAAATTTTTCCTGCAAAGGAGTCATAGCCAGATTTTGCCCCAGATCGACCCCGCTGACAAACCTCACCGCATTTGCCATTCGCCTTTATTCTCTCCAGCCCTCCTTCCGCGATTTCTCTCAATCTCCCTCCCTTGGTTTTGGATTTCTCCTCCTTCCTCCGACCACTTGGGAAAAGACCTCCGCCAAGGAGTGGGCCACCACCCTGCAACTCCCCGTGGAATCTGAAATAAAATATCAGTCCAGCTACTAAGCCTACTGCACCCCTCAAATCCAAGTGCTCGGCGCCATTATTCTCTGAATCGAGAGATGACAATCCCCCCATTGTCCGCTAAAGTAACTTTATGGACGAAGGACACACTGGCTTAGGCCTTATTTTTATCTTAGGTGCCTTCGCACTTTGTGGTGGCATTGTCATCTGGCTAATTATTTCAGAAGGCCTTCGCCACAACCGTTTTCCAGAAAACTCCCAACTCCCTAAACTTTAAATATATAAATTGTATTTATACACTTACTTTTAATATCTTTAACCTCTGATGGCTAGGCTCTTGCAGTTATTAGTTCTGTCTCCAAATTGTCACATACAAAAAAGATTTTCCTTGCTTTCTGGGAATTATCTGCTCTATTAAACATATATTGAAAGCCGTACGGTCCCTTCATCACTTCCCCATTTTGTTATTTGTAGCCATGGGGAGCTCATCTTTCGCGGATGTCACCAGTTATGCTCGCTTTGATTTCAATGCCGGTGGACTGATTTCCTCACCCATTTCTCGGGGCACTTCCAAAGCAGCGGGCAACCAAAAAGTCGTGGCCCAAGATGTCTATAACGTAAATTCAGCTAACTCGGCCGCAACCTACACCTCGCCAAACTCCTACATAAATTACGACCGCTGGGCCAACGGTCTTTCCGCAGGAGAGGGTCTCGCCTCCTTTAATATCTTCCTTTATTCAAATTACGCCAACGCCTCCAGTTGGGGGCAGCAACTCAAACTAAATCCTTCGAACGATGCCTCCGTCCTCTCCGCCACTGCAGGAGCAGGGTGGAACTACAAAGTCGTTAGCATGAATCAAAACAACGCGGGTCTTACTCCAGGCTCCACCACCTACGGCTACTCTATCCAGTGGTACACCACCAACGAGAACTCTCGAATTCGTTCTGGCTCCGACTTAGCGGGCTTCTCCTTTACCGCGCCCGTTGAACTTTTCGACTCCACCACCAACAATACTTGGGCTGTCAAAAGCGGCGCAAGCTACGCAGTCTGGTTCGGCACCCAGAACCGTCCAGGTGATGTTCTCTTTACAGCGCCAGATAATTTCATTCAACCGATCAAGTTCGACAATAGTTGGGAAGGTGGCACAGCTGCCGATACCTTCGCATCGGGTGACAACTCCGTCTGGAACGGCACTATGATGCTAAATGCAACGGTCTTGACCATACCCGAACCCACCACCGGTTCACTCGTCCTTGTTTCACTCACTATCGGCGCATTCCTCCGTCGCCGCCGCACTCCCTCGGTTTAGCTTCACCGCCCCGCCCCATAGCAACCTCCCTGGTTGCCTATCTTTCCTCAACCCGCTTTCGCTCAGCCTTCAACACCCAGCTATAAAAACGCGTTACTCCGGATAGAAAATTCTGAATTTGATTTATACATATAAACAAGTTTTTATGTAAAAATTTTAATTGACCCCACCCCACCTACTTGTAGTTTCAACGCAACACAAGGAGTAGTATGAAATGTCCAAAATGTAATGTTGAAGAAGATAAGGTGATCGATTCACGGCCATGGAAGGATGGCGCCGTCGTCCGCCGACGCCGCGAATGCCTATCCTGTAACTACCGCTTTACCACCTACGAAGAGATTGAACGTGAAGATCTTCGAGCCGTCAAACGCGATGGACGTTACGAACCTTTCGATCGTCGTAAACTCGTTCTCGGCTTCCAAAAAGCATGTGAGAAACGCCCTGTCAGTCCCGAACTCATCGAAAAAACAGTTGATAAAGTAATGGAGGAGCTCGAACAAAAGTATGGGCGTGAAATCCCCACCACCGCCATCGGCGAAAAGATTATGGAGTGCCTCAAAAAAATGGACGACGTCGCCTATGTCCGCTTTGCCTCCGTCTACCGCCAATTCCGTGATGCTCGCGACTTTGTCAGTGAAGTAAAAAATCTAGGTGCTCGCTAAAGATCCCATCCTCGAAACCCTGCCTCTGGTGGCCATCCCAGGCGCTTCCCCGACTCGTCTCAACGAGACTTGGCTAGTTCTCTCGCTTGAGAAGGCTGCCATCCGCGCAGGCCACGAAGAGTGGCCCCTCGCCACCGATGTCGCCCGCGCCATTCTTCACTACCTGCGCCACGACTTCGCCCGCCCCCATATCGAACGCGCCACCCTAGAACTCATCCTCCGCCGCTCCCTTACCGGTATTGGATGCCCCGCCATTGCCCGCCATTTCGAACTCGTCTCCTCCTCTCCATCCATCAATCTCGCTGCTCTCGCTAAGGAAGCCCCACTTGAAATCCTCTTCTATCATCACCTCGCTAATCTTGTGGATGAAAAAATCTCCTCCCTAGCCTCTGTCCTTCGCCTTGAAGGACTGCGCTCCTGCGTCCTCTCCCTCACCGGTTCAGCCTCCTGGCGTACATCATGCCAACGTCTCAGCGATGACATTGTTCACTTTATCCGAGCCCGCGCCCGTACCCTTAGCCCTTCCCTTCTCGAACTCACGATCTGGTAACTGGCCCGATGGCCAAAACCATCTTCGAACGCATCGTCGACCGCGAACTCCCCGCCGATATTCTTTACGAGGATGATCACGTCCTCGCCTTTCGTGATCTCGCCCCCCAAGCCCCCGTTCACATTCTTATCATCCCAAAAAAACATCACACCCGCCACGGCACCGTCCCTCCCGAGGATCATCCCCTCTTCACTCATCTCTTCGTCGCCGCTCAGCGGGTCGCTCGTCAATGCCAACTTGAAAAAACCGGCTACCGCCTCGTCATCAATAACGGCCCCGATGGCGGAGAAACCATCCCCCACCTTCACCTCCATCTCCTCGGAGGTCGCCCCCTCTCTTGGCCCCCAGGATAAGTAGGACTCTACTTCTCGTTTAGCCAAAATTGACTTAACCTAGAGGGATGAGAAATCTACTCCTCTCCCCTTGGACCGCCATCCTCGTTTGCACCATCCTCAGCACCCTCACCGATACCCTCGGCACGCTCTGGTGGGAACGTAAACAAACTTCCCTCCTGATCGCCACCATTGCTCTTTCCCCACTCGTCTTTCTCTCCTTCGGTTACATTGGCAGCCACTTCGGTCTAGCCCGCGCCTCCAGTCTAACCAATAGCCTCATCGTTGCTGGTCCTATTCTCATCGGTATCACCTTTCGCCATGAACTCCGCCAACTCGCCCTCCCTCAGATTTTTGGGATTATCTTTATTCTCATCGGCATCACTCTTCTCGCCCTCTTCAAGGCAACCCCAGCTTAACTCAAGTCTTTACAAAGAATCTTCGAATTCCGCCCGCTCGCCTCATAGGTCGCTTTCCTCTCCCCCGGCAACATCTCTGCCGCCCCCTCCACAAAACCGCCCTTACTCTGTAGATAATTAAAGGCCTGCGTAGATAAAGCCAACAACCGCTTCATCCCCAACTCCTTCGCCCGATTCTCCGCATAAAGCATTAATTTCCGACCAATCCCGATGTTCTCATGCCCAGGCGCTACAAAGAGACAAGCCATCTCCGCCGTCTTGCCCTCAAGAGGATGCACCGCCACGCATCCCACCATGTTGCCATCAATTTCAAAGACGCTGTAGTCCGCAATCGCCGCAGAAACCTCCGTCCGATTTCTCCGAGCCAACTCCTCTGCCGCCACCGAACTCCCAATCAACCGTACAATCGACCGCACATCCTTTTTTAGCGCCTTCCGAATCTCCGTGTACTCATCCGCATAGATCATCGTCCCCACCCCTTCACTCGAGAAAAGCTCCTCTAACAAAGCCTCGTCCTCCCGACCGTCCAAAATATGCGCCCGACTCACCCCCTCCTTACAGGCCCGTAACCCATGCTCCAACTTCGAAGCCATCTCCCCACTGATCTCGCCCTTTCTCTTTTTCAACCACTCCGTCGCCTCCTCTACCGATAACTGAGCCGGCTCCTTTCCCTTCATTGGCAAAGAACCACTCCCCGTCAGAAAAATCAACTTCTCCGCCTTCAAAGCCTCCGCCACCTCCAAAGCCACTCCATCCGAGTTCACCCGATACGTCCGCCCATCCCCATCCACTCCCATCGGCGGGATCACCGGAATAATTCCATTCTCCAACAGGGTCTCCAAAAACCGCGTATCCACCCGCTCCACCCTTCCTGTCCATAGTTGATCTACCCCACCCAAAATGCCCGCAGGATGCGCTATCACCGCATTTGTCACCGCCCCCTTCAGATCAGCATCCGCCAAGTTCTGCAAAATATCGTGACTGTAAGAATTCGCCGCCCGCTCGGCCACCCGCAAAGTATCCAGATCCGTCACCCCCAAACCATCCACATCCGAGGGCTTTACCTTCATTTCCGCCGCCATCTTTTTAATCCGCGCACTGGCTCCATGCACTAGCACCACCCGAATATTCAAACTCCGCAAAACCGAAATATCTAAAAATAAACTCGCCGCTCTCTCGTCTTCCAAAACAGCACTGTCTACGCAAAGCACGAAAAGCTTGTCCCGAAAACTCGGAATGTAGGTCAAAATTCCCCGCAGATCAGACGCCTTCATAACCTGTTTTTTAGCATCTTTTCGAAGTCTTAGACAAACTTAACTCTCAGGCAAACATCCTCGCAAAAAGTCCAAGTTCTCCCTGTCCTCAATATCTCCTGGCGGCAGCTCCCCCAACCGCGGAATTCCCCGCCAAATCTTCTCCCGCAAAAAGGCCCGCAAACCCACCGCTCCGATTTTTCCCCTACCCAAATGCTCGTGTCGGTCCACCCCCGACCCACACTCCGTTTTCGAATCGTTCGCATGAATCACCACCAAATTCTCCTGCCCGATTTCCTTCCCCATCTCCCCCACCAATCGACCCCTCCCCTCCTCCGTCCGCAAATCATAGCCCGCCGCAAAAGCATGCGCCGTATCTAAGCAGGCCGCTCGCCTCCCCGTCGGTAACTCCCAAACCAACTCCCCCCACTCCGCCAAGTCCCGCGCCAAGGACGAACCCTGACCCGCCGAGTTTTCTAAAGCTAACCGAACGTCCTTCGTCTCCGAACGCTTCAAGGCCTCCCGAAAACCCTCCACAGCTTTACGCCTCGCCTCGGCTGCTTCTCTCTCCCCACGACTCCCGCAGTGCACCACCACCGCATCCAAACCCAGTTCCTCCGCCCGCCGAATCTCCTCTGCTAAAGCATGGATAGACTTCTTCCTCGTCTCCGCCCCGCCCGCCACATTAATCAAATAGCCCGCGTGCGCACATATCCACAAATCATGCGCTTTCTTTCCTTGCCGAAATTGACCCGCCTCCTCCTCATCCAGCTTAGGCATTTCCCAGCGGCGATTGCTTTTTACAAAGATCTGTGCCGCATCTTCACCTAAAGCCTTAGCTCGAATCAGCATTTCCAAAAACCCCCCCGCTACTGAAGTGTGCAAGCCACAACGCGTTTTTTTGTCCGCTGGCATCCTCACTCCTCGAAGTTGCGTGCTTTCCAAACTGGGTTTTTTAAAGAACCACTTCCCTCCACTTGGAACATTTGGCTGACAAAGAAAAAGGGGACTCCCGCAGGCCCTCTCAAATTCTGTCGCATGATAAAGTTCTCTAGCTGATCATTGGCAATATCGTAAACCCCTCGACCCGTCGTCACCACCAAGACCGAAGTAATTTGCAACTGTCCCACCTCTAACTTTCCTTTCTTCAAAGTAAAATCCATCTCTGCCTCCTGCCCTGTCGCCCCCACCCAATCCGCAGGAGCATTCATCGCTTGTGCAAAGGCCCCCATCCCAGGCAAGACTCCATCCTCCACCGCTAACTTTCCACTTCCCTCCCAATCCCGCCAATTCTTCGAAGGACCCTCCATCAGAAAGGAACCGCTCATTTCCCCCGCATACCCCGTGTTACCAAAATAGGTTTCTACCAACGGACCAAACCCCACTCGTTTCATTCGAGCCCGCGTTATTTGATGCGTTTCACTCCCCTTCCACTTCGACTCCACCTCCACCTCCACTTCCACCTTTCCACCTAAAACACTCGCCAGCATTTTTGGAATTGTCTTCACGATGACCTTTTTTCCCACAATCTCCACCGTCATATTCAAATCTGTAAAGCGAAGATTCCGTCCCGCCACCCCATAATCCATCCCCTCCTTGCTCACCACCGTTGCTCGCATATCCGATCTCCCTTTCTCCTCCAGATCGACTTTTCCATCCAGCGTGATCGTAGGGCGACCTACAAAGATGTACGGCTTCATACTCGTAACAAACTTCTCCCCGAAAATCGGCGCAACTTCCTGCACAGGCAAGGTCGCCACGATATTTTTCAGAAGTACGCTTTCAGGTGAAATTTCGTAGATAAACTCCCCACTGCCTCGTCCCCCACCCGAACTGACCTGCAAATCCGTCACCACCACCTGATTCCCGCCCCAAACAAAGTTCGCCATAATCTCGTCTAACTCCACTCTCTTATATTTCACTCCACCCGCTTCTAATCTTCCCTCCAATCGCCAAAGATTCTCCGTTAGGCTGGCCCCAGTTACCTTCGCTTCAATCATTGGTGGCGTCGCAAAATCAATACTTCTCCAGAAAGGCCCTGCCTCAGGGCCGAAAAGTAAAGCCAATCCCTTCGGATCGAGACTGCTCTTCAAGGTTCCTATCACATTGGCTTTTCCATCAAACGCCAACTGCGCAAGCAAACTCCCCCCCGCCACAGCCTCTATTTTGAACCCCTGCACCATCCACTGTTTCCCATCGCTGACCCACGGAAAAACTAGGCTTTGGTAGGACGTCTGCCCTAAGCGGAATTCTCCCAACTCCAACCGGCTCTGCCAAAGAAAACTTGGCGACTCCTTCCAACTAAACTCCATCTTTCCCGTGATTTGGGGCGGTGCCTGACTTCTCAACTCCGCCAGAGCTGGTCCCAGTTTACCTGCAGCGGGGGCCCATTGGGCTAAATCCGTACTCGCGGTGTACTCGACCCCGCCTCGTCCCGCTTGCAGTTCGGCCCACCCTACCACTTCCACTTCTCCCCTCTCCAACCCAATTCTAAATTTCTCCAGCTTAATCCCACCTCCCGCCATCGTCGCCCGTAACTCCACCTGCCGCAAAGCCACCCCCTTCCACACGTTCCGAGATGCCGTCATCAGGATCTCCGCACGACTCTCTTCAGGTCGCCCAATCTCCAAATCAAACTCCGCTTGAATCTTTGGCGCTGGCCCGCCCAAATCCTGCAGTGCCCTCTCTAAACTTCGCCAGATGGAAGCCAAAGGCATCGCTTGAGGAGGAACCATCCTTCCCATCTCTGTCCCAAGCCTGCCCTGCAAATCCACATCAAATCCCAACACCTGTCCCCGCAGTCTTTGGACTCGAATCTCATCAGCACGAAACTCAATCGTCGCTTCCACCCTCCGCGCTTCAACCTCCACACCTTCCCCCAAGGGCCAAGCCACATGGGCATCTCGAAGCCGCGCCCCCGATAAAATCGGCTCACCCGCTCGCCATGAGAGCCAATTTAGATTCAACTCCACCCGACCGATTCGCAATCGCTCTTCTTTGCGAGCGGCATCCCGATAGACCACCAGATCCCTCGCTACCAACCCACCCAAAGGATCAATCGTCAGCTTTCGTGCCTCCACCTCTAAACCACGCAACGACAGCTCACGAACAAACCGGTTCTTCCATGATTCCGGCACACCTACCAGACGCCCAAAAATTGCTAACCCCACAAATAGTCCCAACCCCATCCATCCCACCCTCTGCAACCAGCGCCAGCCCGACCCCGAGGTCGGGCGTTGTATCCTCCGACGGATTTGAGTTAATATTGGAGTGTTCATCCTTTACGATCATCGCTAACAACTTCCTTTCTAGAATCCAAAAAAGCATATGAAAACCGATAACCGCATGGAAAAGATTGTCGCCCTTTGCAAACGCCGAGGCTTCATTTTCCAATCTTCCGAGATTTATGGCGGCCTCAACGGAGCCTGGGATTACGGTCCGCTCGGCGCCGAACTCAAACGCAACCTCAAAGCCGACTGGTGGCGGGCCATGACCCAACTCCGCGACGATATCGTCGGCATGGATGGTTCTATCCTCATGAGTCGAGCCGTCTGGCAGGCCAGCGGACACGAGGCCACCTTCACCGATCCAATGGTTGATTGCAAAACCTGCAAGAGTCGCTTTCGCGCTGATCAGCTAGCCACCACCCCCTGCCCCCAAAAACCCAGCAAATTGGTCAACACCTGCGGAGGTGAGCTCACCGAGCCTCGCCAATTCAACCTCATGTTCAAAACTTACGTCGGCCCCGTGGAAGACGAACGCAACCTTACCTACCTCCGCCCCGAAACCGCCCAAGCCATGTTCGTCCAATTCAAAAATGTCCTCGAAGTATCGCGTAAAAAACTTCCCTTCGGCATCGCTCAGATCGGCAAAGCCTTTCGCAACGAAATTAATCCTCGGAACTTCACCTTCCGTTCCCGTGAATTTGAACAGATGGAAGTAGAGTTTTTTGTCCGCCCCACCGAAGGCAAAGTCTGGCTTGAGAAATGGCTTGCCGATCGCCTCGCCTGGTACGAATCCATCGGCATCCCCCGCAGCAAGATCACTGTCCTCGACGTCCCAGAGGCTGACCGTGCTTTCTACTCCCAAGGAACCTACGACCTCCTTTACGAATTTCCCTTTGGCACTGAGGAACTCGAAGGAATCGCCTACCGCACCGATTACGATCTAAAACAGCATCAAGAAGCTAGCGGGAAACCCTTGGAATATTTTGACGAAGAAACCCGAGAAAAGTTTTTACCTCACGTCGTCGAACCCAGCGCAGGTGTCGATCGCACCGCACTCGCCCTCCTCTGCCAAGCCTACGATGAGGAAGAAGTTGCCGACGATAAAGGCGCCAAAGAAACCCGCGTCGTTCTCCACTTTCATCCGCGCATGGCCCCGATTAAAGCTGGCATCTTTCCCCTCCTCAAAAATAAGCCTGAACTTGTCGAAAAAGCCCGCTCCATCACCGCAACTCTTCGCCAACACTTTCCTGTGTTTTATGATGAGGCTGGCGCCATCGGCCGCCGCTACCGCCGCCAAGACGAAATCGGAACACCCTTTGGAATCACCGTCGACTTTGAGACCCTTGAAGGCGCCAAAGACGGCCCCCTCGCAGGCCAAAAAGATACGGTCACCCTCCGCCATCGTGACTCCATGAAGCAGGAAAGATTAGCTATCACCGATCTACTTCCCCGCTTGCAAGTCGCCCTCGCCTAATTCTTATGGCGAGCCGTCGCCCCTCCCGCGCCCTTCTGCCTCGCGCTTTTGCCGAGCTCGATCTGCAGCGACAGCAGCGCCTAGGCGCCCCGGAAATTGTTTACGGCGCAGGCAAAACCGTTTCACAAATCGCCGCCATCACTCGTCGCCTTCATGCCGAAAAACAGCCTGTCCTCGTCACTCGTGTCGAATCTGCCAAAGCCCGACCTCTTTGTCGGCTTTTTCCTAAGGGGAAGTATCACTCCGCCGCCCGCACTTTCACTCTTGCAGCATCTCGCCCACCTCGCACCCTCACCCCTTCTCTCCATGTCGCTATCTGCGCCGCAGGAACCTCCGATCATCCCGTAGCCGAAGAAGCCTTCGTCACGCTCCAATTTCTCGGCCACCGGCCCGAACGTTTTTATGATATTGGGGTCGCTGGCCTCCATCGCACCCTCCGCCATTTACCTAAACTGCAATCCGTTGACGCCCTTATCGTTGTTGCTGGAATGGAAGCCGCCCTGCCCAGCGTCCTTGGGGGCCTCTTACGCCATCCGCTCATCGCTGTCCCCACTTCCGTTGGCTATGGTGCCCACCTTCAAGGACTCACCGCCTTTCTCGGTATGCTCAACTCCTGCGCCCCTGGCGTCACCGTTGTGAATATCGATAATGGATTCGGCGCAGCCTACGCCATCCATCGCCTCGCTCTTTCACGGCACCCAAGACGCTGACCGTCCTCTCTCCCCTCACGTTCCTCTTCGCCGCCTCAAATCCACCCTTCCTCCATTTCCTATTCTCGCCCAAGCTGAACCGTGCCCACGATTCTCCTCGCCCAAGAGGATGCAGAAGCCGCGGCGAATCTCGCCGCCCTTCTTCGCGAATTCTTTCCCACCGCCACCCTTGAACCCCTCTCCGATTTTGCTGCTCTCACCACAGCTCTGACTTCAAACCGCCACGCCGCCCTTCTCTTGACCGATATCTTCTGGGCCGATCAAAACCGCGCCCAAGAGATTCTTCTCCTGGCCGAAGCCGGCCCTGAGATATCCGTTGGACTCATCAGTCGCTTCGACCTGAGCGGTACTCTACCCTCCGCTTTTCCTATCCCCTGCCTTCCTGCCGAGGAACAACTCCCCCTCGCCATGGCTGAACTTATGGAGAATTTTTCGGGTCGTAGCTTCGGCCCCTACCACATCATCTCTCCCGCAGGTCCTCATCCGCTGGGTCGGCTCTACTGGGCTCGACACCATCAACTTGAACGAAATGTCCAAGTTCTTGTTCCACCCGCTGGCTCACCCCATTTTACTAAAGCCATTCGCAACTACGCCCGTCTCAATCACGCCTCCATCTACTCCCTTTACGAATCCATTCCTTCTGACGAACGCATCTTTGTTGCTCTAGAACCCGTCGCCAACTCCTCTTTGCTCCACTTCCATCTCGCAGAAGAAAAACCTGATCTCGTCTCCTGTGCTCGCCTTGCCTCTGCCCTTGGCTCCGTCCTCTGGGAAATGGAATCCTCCTCCATCCCCGCCCGCATCCTGAGCGCCTACGACTACACCCTCTCCACCCGTGGCACCCCACGCCTCCGCAACCCCGCCGCCTACCCCGGCGCCCCCGAAGCTACCCTCCATGATAATTCCAGCAACCTCGCCTCTATCTTGGAACCGCTTCTTCCCAAATCTTCCCAAACCGCTTCCCTCCTCCAACTTTTACGCGATCCAGGCACTTCTGCCTTCGATTTCATGCGCCGAACTCGGGACTTCGAACGTCAACTCGCAGGAGTCCAAGCCGTTCACGTTCGCCAAGAGGAAATTGAAGCGACTCAAAAAGCCATCCGCGCTCGTATCCGAAGAAAACGGACGATAATCATCACATCCATTTGTGTCGCCGCTTTTTTCGCTCTTTTTGTTCGCGTCCTCTTTTGGGCTTTCCTCACCGACCTCCCAGGGAAGCTCGGCAACGAATCCATCCCAGTGCCTAAAGGTAAATATCTTTCGGGCCAAGAATCTATCCATGTCCACGACTTCGAACTCGATCGCCACGAAGTCACCATCGGTCAGTACGAAAAGTTTCTCACCGCCATGCAGTCGGAGAAGAATTGGAAAACCTATCTTCCCTTCGGTACCGCCGCATCCAAAACGAAGCCCGAAGATTTCCAACCCAACGATTGGCAGGAGATGATCACCCGCGCCCGTAAGGTGGACAAATACAATGGCCAAATCCGTATTTCTCGTGATACCCCCGTTTTCGGAGTCGACTACCCCAGTGCTTGCGCCTACGCCAAGTGGCTAGGTCGTCGTCTCCCCTCCAAAGGCGAGTGGATCCGTGCCGCGTCCGGAAAGGGCAACCTACCCTACCCATGGGGCACCAGCGCCACCGCCCCCAATATCAATCTCGGCATTCATCTGCCCGCAGGTACCAACCCTGACACCTATGTTCATGTCCTCCCCGCCGAGTCGGTCCCCGACGACACTGGCCCATACCAACATCGCGACCTCGGTGGCAATTTGAGCGAATGGATCGCCTCCCCCAATCCCCTCGAACCGTTATTCATCGGTGGAAACTTTTTAGATGAGGCTTCTGTGAGCAACTTGGATGCTGTCCGCACCGCTTCGAAACCTGGGGGCTCAACCCGTATCGGCTTCCGTACCGCCAAGTAGTCACCCCTTCTTCTTACTCTGTCTAAGGTTAGTATATTTGCGAACAGGCTAATCTGGTCAGGTGATTCTTATGAAATTGCGTAGAAGATTTTCCAGATCGCTTATTTTCTGCACTGGCTTTTGGCAACTCTGGCCCTCACATAAATACGCGGTCACCAGCTTAGCCTGCTTAGCTAAGCCCCGCACAAATTCGCTCGGGTGATCGTCCGTCGCCCACGTGACTAGAACATCAGGCCGATACACTTTTTCTATAGCCGCAGCCCAACTTTCTCTGTCCGCCTTCGGTCCCGCTAGCACCAACCGTGCCTGCCCCTCACTCACCCGTTGCAACGCCAGGAGTCCATGAGGTACCGCCTGTGGCAATCTTCGCATCCGCTCACCCAGCCAATCCAAAATCCTCTTCGCCGCCTCCGTCCACTTCGGTTCATCCGTCAATCTCCCCAACTCCGCCAAAGCCAAGGCCGCTACCGCATTTCCACTCGGCTCTGCCCCGTCATAATCATCCTTCATTCGAGCAATCAAGCTGCCATCGACACTCGCCCATAATCCTCCCTCCTTCCTATCCTCAAAGGTTTCCAACATCTGCCCCGCCAAAACCACCGCCTTTTGTAAGTACCCTGCCTCCCACGTGGCCTGATGCAGATCGACCAGCGCCTGCAACATCCCCGCGTAGTCCTCCAATAACCGAGCATCATCTACTTCCCCGTTCCGCCACCGATGCCTCGGCGTTCCATCTTCCCTCACAAGATTCTTATCCAAGAATTTCCAAATCTCCTCCGCCCTTGTGGCATACCTCTGCCCTCCACCCCACCTCGCCGCCCGCGCGTAGCCCGAAATCGCCAGCGCGTTCCATGAGACCAGCACCTTGTCATCCTTGCTCGGCCGAATTCGATTCGTCCTTCGTTCCTCCAACTTCACTCTCAAATTCTCCAATTGGCACTTCTCTTCTTCTTTTGGATTTCGTTTTCGAGCCAGCACATTCCAACCCTTCTCGGGCGCATGAGGATCCATGAAGTTCCCCTCCTCCGTCAATCCCCAGAGGTCATCCGCTAACTTCATCTCCTCGACCGTAGCTAACTCAGCCATCTCTTTTTTTGTCCAAACATAAAACTTTCCCTCCGCACCCTCACTATCCGCATCCTCTGCCGAGGCCACTCCCCCTCCCT